>JAKAUD010000106.1 GCA_021827885.1 Thermoplasmata archaeon
AATGATACTGTCTCACGCTGATCTCATCGACGAAATCCTGCCATTTTCGTGAGGGACCGTGGGGTAGCTTGGTATCCTACCAGCTTGGGGTGTTGGTAACTTGAGTTCAAATCTCAACGGTCCCATAAGGTGCAGGTACGGGTTCATGGCAAATTGTGAACGGATCACCATGCGGCACTCATGCAGTCTTTCAGCAGCCCTGAGTATCTGTGCCTGCAGGTGAGGCCTGAAATCGACCAGGAGGGAATCGTCCTGTTCCCGCATTCCTCCGTTCCCAGCCCGCAATTCCGGTTCCATTTCAGGGAACCTCCATATCCGTATCAATCATGTTCCTGAGCAGTTCCTCGGATCCGCGGTCAAGAGGAAGCTCGCATAGACCGTCGGCGTAGTACCAGTAAGTAATGTTCTTGTATTCCCTTGCTTCCAATATGGAAACGCTTATCTCTTTCGCAACAATCTTCCGTTCGAGTTGCTCAAACTCATTCATTTTTTCCTTATTCATCTAAAGCACTATCTCCTTCACTTTAGCGAGTTTCTCTCTGACGGCCTCCAAAATGAACTGCTGCCTTGACAGGTATTTCCCAGTTATTTCATCGCAGAGTGCTTTACCTAACTCATCTGGCAACACAAGTGTTAGTTTTTCTGACATATATATACACGATTTCGACCGCTGTAGAAGTTTAAACACGTGCAATTATTTAAACGCTTATAGTATATAAACATAAATGCCTAAACAGTCAGTAAAACTTACCTTGCAACTCCCTGAAGGTCTCGCCAAGGAAATTAACGGGATCGTGGAGAAACATGAATTATGGATGTCATCCCAAGATTTCATCAGGGAGGCAATAAAGGAGAAAATTGAGCGCTGGAAGAAGGAACATGCAGTAGGGTGATATATTTGGATAATGTTGATAAAAAAGAGAAGGAAATAAAGAAAAAAATAATTAATGAGTTCAAAGAAGAATTAGATAAAGTCTTAGATAATGAAATAAATTATTTCGTGTTTTTTTATAGTAAGTCTAAGAAAATAAATGCTTATAAAACAATCATAAACGAGACCATAGGGAAACTTATTAAAGATAAGTTTAAGGATTCTATTCAGTCATTAGATCCTGATCATCTCTATGATTATGATGACAGTGATAGTGTAAACAATGACAATCCGGAGTTAATAGATTCTGAAGAGGTCCCGGTCTCAAGTGAAATTATCAAGGCCATAGATGCTACTGAAGATATGCTTTCCTTGAAAGAACTCAAGGTCGCATCCTCCCCAAAATTTGCTATTAAAGCAGGAAATATAACTGGTTTTGATCTCCTTAAGAAGATGAGCATTATGAAAAATAAAAGAAGGTACATGTCGTTGAATGACGTTGGCAGCTTTGATGAAATAGATGAACAGGTTTTTCTGGAAATACCCGATTCCTTTTCGGCTCTATACTTTAATGGCCATATTGTAATTCTGAGAGAGGCGATTTTTGAATCAATATTCAATTATCATGATAGAATAATGGAAGCTTTAAAGAGTAAAAAAGAACACAGTGAAAGACTCTTCTCGGACACAGATAATTTCTACAACTCTGTCCAGAATGATTCCAGGAAAGCGAGAAAATTGTACAACGCTTATAATAGTAGTTATATAGGAACTTTGAAGGTCAAAGATATTGTGGATTGTGCTACTGATTTTGACTTGGAGATATATACTGACCCACAAGACAATAAGATTGACTTCAATAAATCAAACGCTTGGCATGTCATAAAAGCAATAAGTGAGGACTTTTTTACTGGTAGATGGTCTAAAGACCACTACGAATCTAACTCCAAGCACAGACTCAGGAAATAATGACTACTCACTTATTGGGATTAGAAAATATGTAAAATCAGTTATTGTTAGGAATCTATAATTTGGCTCAGAACCTATCTTGTCGACTCTTATTCTTGATTTTGAAATTACATAAATTTCATTAATGTAGCCATCGGAATCTGGATTTTGCTCTATTTCAACTCTATAAAACCTGTAACCAAATAAGGCCAAAATAGGGTTGTAGAATAGCATGTCACTGTTTATGTAAAGAGAATAGGCAATTAACAGGATTACTCCAAATGACACTAATCCTGCCAAACTTTTCGACAACAAGGGTAGAACGGAGATGTATGTCACAATATACACAGTATAGATGCTTCCTCTGTCCTCTACCCTCTTGATAATGGTTTTGTCCTTTCTTGCATCTCTGTTGTAACGCACTGTTTCTTTAATTGCAATTTTCCAATAATACGCACCCATAGCAGATATAATGAGTAGAACAAGGAAGAATATAGACTGGATTATGTAAAATGGTTGAATATAGAATAACAAACCAATGATAAAGAGTGGAAGAAGGTCTCCAAGAAACAAAAGGGTTGTTTGCCAACGATTTAACATACCGTTATCCTCCTTGTAGTCTAACACGAAAGCAATAATAAACCTTAATGAACATCATATTTTATAAATCTCCCATAGTCTCTTCCAGCTTCCTCATGGCCTTCTCCTCAATCTCCAGTGCAATCTTTTTTGCCTCGTCCAGGGTTCTTGCCATATTTATCTTCCTTGCCAGCCTGAGGCTGGTCTTTATGTACCCGTTCATGAATTCCAGGTCAAACTTGCTCATTCAGGCGCCTCTCCTGACTCTGACAATTTCTGCCTCACGTTCTCGGCAAATTCCCTGTAGTTCCTGCTGTCCCTCAGTGCATCCTGGAAGATTCCCTCATCAAATATTCTCCTGTCGTCCCAACCCTTGCGATATCCCTCACTGCGTTCCTTCTGTATTGCGGCATCGTCTGGAAAATACAGTGATTCTCCCTTCCTGTTCATGAATTTCCCTTTATTTTTTGGAGACCTAATAGATTGCCATAAGGCCGATAAATGAGAAAAAGAGCATAATTATATCCTGAAAGGATTCCTGTTCACGCAGCGCATTGCCAAGCGTTGACATGCGACCGTAACAATATTTATAAGGCGTTTTGGGGTAAAACAATCTGGTAACATACAGATGACGAATTTTCGTCATAGTGAAATAATGTTATGCTACATCTCGATTTTAACTTGAAGGGGTGAAAAAACATGGACAGGAAAGAGATAGAGTTTGAGTTCGAGCGGGCAACGAAGAATACTTACAGGTTTCAGAGGAGTCAGCTTTTATGAACAATTTTATGGTTGTAAACATCGCGTGGAATCACTCTGGATGGAAACGGCTGGAGCCAAATCCAAAAATTAATTTTGGTTTTGTCAAAAACGTCAAGAAGGCCGCTCTTTCTCCGCATGAGGCTTTGAATTTTGACTTCGACAAAGAAAATATTGACAGCAGCGAAACTGTTTACGGTTACTTCCAGACCAGAGGGACTCCAAGGAAGTTTGAAGATCATGGGTTAATTTTCTTTTACTCTCAAAGCACGGACGACAAAAAGGGATACATAATCGGTGTTTATGGCAATGCAAGCATCATAGAACCAAGGAAGGTTTTTGATTTTCGGGGGTTAGACAACGGTAAGTTTTTGTCTAATATAATGGGAAAAAAGGAGTTATCTGCATTGTTTCCTCATTATCTTCTGTACACCGATTACTGGAACAGTGGCAAGAGATTAATTTTCAGATCCAACTTTACGTACAATATCTCAAGCAAGATAGCCATTCAGATATTGAATGATGAACTGAAAGCTTGTGGGCAGAATGACAGTGCTCTTAATGCGAAACTAGTGAATATACTCAATTACACAAAAAATTTATGAGGATCGGGTGAAAAAACATGGACAAGAAGGAGCTAGAGTTTGAGTTCGAGCGTGCAACGAAGAACACATACCGGTTCCAGGAGAAGAGTTCCGGGTCTCCCGTGATAGGCACATTGTACGTCCAGAAGTCGGTGTTCGGTTCCAAGGAGCCGAAGAAAGTGAAGGTTACGGTGGAGTGGGAATAATTCCTTTAAAATACATCTAAAGATTGGGGGGAAATTTGCGGAAGCCAATAAGAGAAAGTCTCTCAGAAGTTGAAGGAGATTGAGGAGATTTTAAGGGGGGTGAAAGAGTGAAACTAGGAGAAAAAGAGTGGGATACCTTTCAGACTGACAATATGGAGGAACTGATAAAACACAGATTAGGGACAAATTACGATGGTTGTGTAAAAATTGCAAGTCAATTGCTCGAAACGAGCGGGCACGTACCAATTGTCACAAACGTTTCTATGGGGGCTGGATACTGTTCATATTACGCTCGTCTCACGGAATTTATTGGAGTAAAATCTTGGCTAAATTTCACAGTTGATCGCTTTAGTGGTAAGGGTCGCAAAGCCCATGAGTTGATGGGTTTAGCCTGTGTGGAGGTGTTTCCGAATTCCCAAACTATCCCTACTTCAGATGAAATTCTAGAGAGAATTGCGTCGGAACAAGTACTGGTTTTCAAAGACGATGATGAAAAGAAAGAAACATTAATTCTAGCAAAGGCCTTGATGCATAGTTTACTCAATAATCTTGATAGTTTCTGTGAAATTATCGGAACAGACCGGAAGAGACTTTTCCCTATTGCTGAGCAACAATTCATTGATTATAGAATCCACATGCGCGGTATCCCGGACTTGATCCTTGAAGATTATGAGAAAGGAAAAGCTATAGTTATAGACTGGAAGACGGGCCCTAGAGCTGGCAGCAATCCAATTAGAATATACAATAATGAATATGCCCAAGTAGTGGCTTATTCTCTTATGGAAGCACAACGTTTAAAAAAGACAAGTTTGAGAGATTCCATAACAGCGAAAGATGGGCATGTGGATATACTTTCTGTAATTATTCGGTCACAAGATGTTAAGCCAGAGTCTCCTAATCCCATTTTGACTGGTGATGTTGGACAAAAGTCTGCAGACCAGTATATGAAAATTATTTCTAACGTCCTACTTGAGGCAGAATTCCTCACTATACTTCTTGCCAACGCGCACGCTGATAAAGCATCTAAGAGTGCACTTTCACTCTGTGAAATGAAGGTTGACTGGTCAAGTAAGCCTCAAAGTATGCTTACACTAATGCCAAATCAATTTTATCGTGGAAAGCCAAAAGAACAACAAAAATATCCATGTGTTTTTCCGGGTGGAAAGTTTAAATGTATTGTAATTGAACCTTGTAAATTTTATTATGGCCGAAAATTTGGGAGTAAAGAAGACTACGAGAGTGATATGTGGCAACTCAGATATAACACTCTAAATAAGAAAGAAGATAGCCTGAGAGCATATAGGGCTATATACGACACATTTATGTACTATTCATTACCAAAAGAAGGTAGCAGCGCGATCGAGTGGTTCCTGAAGGGAAAAGGTTTCAGACATAACAAGCGGGGGGGTGTTCCTAGGTCTATTGATCGCCCACAGATCGTGGATGAGGAAAGCGGAACGGTAATTTCTAGAATTGATATAGTTGATACAAAGGAACCGGATGACGCTCTAAATGACTTTTCTCTGAAATTATCGCGACCAATAAGATCGTGGGAAGATAAGGCATATTACCTTATTCCTATGGGAAAAACTGTATTACTTTCATTAATGGATTCGTGGTCTCCTTTTCTCTCAATATCGCTATTCGGAAATGTTAGGGATGTTTTACAGGAAAACGGGAGAATACTTTATGAGATTTCGGTTCCCAGCAAAATCTTTCGATATCAAATGCATCTGTTTAAACAGTACCTAAATAAATTTGAAACAGATCGGAAAATTCTGATGGTAGAAGTCGGAGCGGATTTGACTCAAGTAGAACTAAGTGCTGTAGATGCCCTCCAAGAATTACTTGATCCAGAGAATCTTAAGGCCCAAGGATATGGTAAGGAAGAAATCCAAGAATTCAACAAAGAAGCGAAAATAGCATCAAGTGATGAGGATGAGAACGACTATGATGAAAACGCTCAGGTCCTGATGGACGTTTTCAAGAATCTTGCTCAAAAAAGTTCCAGGAGGCGAGATTCTGTATAGTATCGCTCGCACCATACTTGAAGCTGAGAGCTTTGCGAGTACTGGTGGCACTGGCCCAACTGCTTTTGGATCGAACAAAAAAGCTTCAGATATTATATCAAGAGCAATAAAGAATAATGGAATTGCTCTCATCCAGGGCCCCCCAGGAACTGGAAAGACTACTACTTATATGGATGTCATCGAAAGAACTATTTTCGGAATTCCTGCTAATGAGGTTTATTTGTACATAGCTCCCACTAATGAGTTGGTATATGATATGTTTCGTAAGGTATGTTTTTATTACGCAACAAAATTAGGATCAACCTTTGGGAAATACCTCGTTAATGAAGTTAGAGTGTACGGTTCCCAATTTGATTTCACAGGTTATGAAACCCTTAATAATCAGCTCGCTTCTGGCGTAAAGATTGTCATCTCTACAAACTACCAACGAATATTCAACAGTGATGGTAAAATAATATACCATATGCTCGTAGATGAGGCTAGTAAATCCCCATTGCACGTACCTTTTCAGATACTTGTCAACCAAATTCTAAAGGAGAAACAACTTGATGGCTCAATAAGCATTGTTGGAGATCCCATGCAGGCAATTTCGTTATCCGAATATTATTCAGGCTTGCGTAGACGGCTCCTGATGATGTCTTACTTTATCAGAGGTAAATTAGACATCCCTTCCTACGATATTTCTGACGACTATCAATTATTATTAAGGGCTAGAAAAGAAATAAATGACGGAACCTACGGCTTTTTAGATACAACCTTTCGTATCCCAGGACCGTCGCACAAGGCAATCAGCCAAGGATACTATAACGGGGAACTTCTTGCTCACAGTAGATTTTCTGAAAGGATCAGATCTGAGCACTTCGATATGAACGCTTTAAGAAATCTAAAAAACGAGAGTATTGAGTTCAAGTTAGTAGGACAAACTATAGAAGACGCGCTAACCACAGATGTTGGCATGATGATCATACTTGATGATAATAAACATCCATATAGATCAGTGGAAGGAGTGTTATTTGATGAGAGCAGGGGCGAATACGGGCTCGTTGCTGCTATAATACTTGCTATAATAACCAAACAGAAGACGACGGTTGTAACAACATACGTTGATCAACATTTCCAGATGAGAATGAAATACTTCAGAAAATACCACTCATTAGCTACGAAATATATCAAAGACGTTGATAATCTGTTGTCGTTCAAGACGACACAGTCCATGCTTGGAGCGCAAAGCTTCAATAGTGTTCTTGTTCTTGGCAAAGAAAGTTCAGGATCTGTTGGAGAGAGAACGATATATTTTCAGGAACCAGAGCTTTTGAATGTACAACTATCAAGACATCTTGGGTTCCTAGTAGTTGTCGGCAATCTTAAGAGGCTTTATCACTCAGCATCCGCAATGGATACAACCAGTGGAACCAAAAACTACAAGTCATTGGGTGTCACTGCTGAGGTTATTTTGAACCAAGCAGGATATGAAAAGAAAAACAGGAACTTCAGTAAATCCGTATCAGGTAATGAGTGTGAATCTTTGGAGATACAAAGTTGATTATAAAGAAAAGTGTGAAATGAGACAAAGCGGAGAAAATTTGGTTGTATTTCCTCTAAATTTGCGAGGGTTTAAACACATAACTTCAAAAGTGCCATCAGATGTTTACATCACAATTGAACAGGATTTTTATTATGTTTTTTTACCAGAAAAACTTCAATTCGCTAGGTTAAGGGCAACAACAGAAAATGTAATGCAGTTAATGTCCAGGATTCTTGAATCTAGACATACATTAATGATTTGTAATTTGAAGGAACAGGGACCAAGAGACTATGTTAGTTGGGGCGCATGTTCTTCTTCAGAGCAGATCTCTACGGAACTCTATGAAATTTACGAAGAATCTATATTAAACTGGCTTTCTAGCCAAAAACTTGTATTTGATAATTCCGCCGGGTATGTCGGAGACAGGGATAAATCAATAAGGATTTATAGCTACTACTCTGGAAAACAATACGTATTTACGGCGTGGGTAGGAATGACCATCGTTAAAGTTGATGAGATTACTTTAAAAGAGATATCCAAGCGCTTTACTAATAAATTTGGGAATAGTCTTGAAAGTTTTGAAGTTTCCGTAAACTCAACTTACAATACTCCTAAGGGTATATCCGTTGCTGGAAGAGTAAAACTGTTAGTTACGCCTGAACAATTTGATAAGATCAAGAAAAAATATAGTTATCCAGGACAGTTTTACTACTGCACCATGTGTGCCATTAATCTGGAGAACTCAGGACCAGAAGATGGATTAAATTTTGCGTTAGAGCTTAAGGAATACTCTATTTCTAATTGGCGCTCTATATTATATTATGGTTCAGAGGTGCTTGAAGATAATCGAATCATTATGACTTATTTCTTGAGGAAAGATCTATTTGATCATATGGAGGAGAACAAAAGTGTCTCCTTTGCGGAATTGGGTAGGTTTGACCCAATGCATAGTAAATTAATGACTATATCAAAAAATCAAGACAATATCTCGCTTTCTTTTTTACTTCCATCAGTAATCACAGCGTTAATATTAGCTAATAAGTTTGAGGAAGTGCAAAATTTGTTTCATCAACATAATATAGTGGAAAATCTAAAGACATTCAGTAGAGAACTCTCTCAATTAACATTCTTCGCAAAAGATGGGTCACTCAGAGACTCGGAATCTAGAAAGAATTTAAGAAAGCTGAAAGAAATATTTCACCCTATTGACTCATAACTAAGTTATTTGTGACACTTTGCCGCTTTTAAAAGTTCATTTAAAATAACATCAAATGGATCCAGTCCTCTCTCCTTCAGCATCAAATATGATTTTTCATTTGAGTATTTCACTCTGACAGCACGTATTGCTCTTTCGATACGAGTGGCATCTATGGAGGTATTCCTTACTCGGTCGATAGGCACATATCGTTTCGAAGAAATTTTCGGGTCGGCCAATCGAATTATTTTAGTCGCTTCTTTTGATGGTAATCTGAACAGAACATCTCTAATGGTCTTATCTTCAAAAACAGAGGTTTCAAGTCCATAAAGATTAGTTCCGGATAACTTCTCTGCAATAGCTATTATTCTGAACATTATAGCGCGACCAGTTGCATTAAGTGATCCTAGATTGCTATACCCAGTGTTCTTTTTCTTTCTCAGGTATGGCAAATCTGAAAATTTCCTATATAGAACTCTTACGGCCTCGAAATAGATAAGTCCACCATCCAGTGCATGTAAACCCCACTGTACACTAGCTAGCGTGCAGTGCCAACATCCATAACGTACTTTAGGGTTTGGATACAACATAAAGAGTGGAGATATATTGAAGTCTCCCTTGTTACGATATCTAGAAAGAAAACTCCAAACGTCACCATCATTCCAGTCTCTGAATGGAGCGATCTTATTCCCTTTACCTTCTGATGAGTAATAATATGCCATGCAGCCTCCCGGGTTTGCGCCACAGGAATTGCCATACTTCTTTCTCATTCGGTTCTTACGCTCTGAAGATTCAGCTTCTCTCAGGCCAGTGAACAGATTTCCTTCTATTGAGTCCAACTTAGCAGGTTTTTCTTTTAGCAGGTGTACACACCATCTGAAATTAAACGAAGGAGCCGGATAACCTCTTATCAACATGCGCCAATAGAAAGTATCTATAACTTTAGGCGTCTTAATATCGAGATAAACTTTTACCCTATTACCAGTAATATCTTCTATCCTTTCTTTGTATTTTACCATGAATTCTCTTGCCCAGTGCTCCATTAGGTCTATCTCACTGGAGGTATCGTTATGCAAAAGAGTCACCTCAAGAGAGAGATTGGGCTTGTTCTTGAGCCACTCGTAAAAAAGCAGTGCCAAAGTGGTTGAGTCCTTACCACCGGAAAAAGCAAGAGTAACCTTCTTTCCGGATTCTATGGAATTTTCAAATACCTCAAAAACTTTATTGGTATTTTCATCAGTTATAAAAATAGAAGGCGCTTGAGCATTTTCCATCATTAAGTAGATAATATAAAGTTTATTATAATAGATTTGTATGTATGCGGAACACATTAATCTGCCTTTGAGGTAGATTCACTTTCATAAATCAGCAGTAAATTTTTCGTTTCTTCTAGATAAATATTTGGCCGTCTCTGCAGAACGTAACTCGATAACCGATCCATTCAAAGCCTCAAATTCTTCTTTTAGAAATGAAGATGACTTGGGTTCAAATGACTGGAGTCTGACAATGCCCTTTTCTCGTTCCGGTATAATTGAGATCAAGTGCCTGTCAAACATTCTGTGATGGTTAGCACATAGACATAGCCCGTTATCAGGATCAGCTGCTATACTCAGGTCCTCCCACACTTCCACTATGTGAGAGGCTTGAAGTAGTTGGTCAACATCGCAATTACAAAGAACACATTTGTGGAAAAATACATCCAGAATTCTTGCTCTGAAGGCTCTCTGAAAGAGGCGTGACTTGGCAATTCTCAGGCTAAGTTTTGGAGACATAGAACCGGCTTGGGAAATTGAGCTTTTGGTGTAGTTATCTACAAATCTTTGCTCAATACTTCGTAAAACATCTTTGTCAACATATTTAAAATTCCACACACGCCCAAGACCAACATCTTTTAGTGGAATTTCAGGAAACTCTTGTATATCTTTAAGTATGATACAGAGCAATTCTGTTTCTCCGCTTACCTCTTCGAATGGAATGCCACTAGTCTCAATGGAATTCTGAAAGTCATTCAAGCTTGAGGAACCGTTGCGAATTCCATATTTCTCCCATGCTTCTCTTATTGTCAATTTCTCCACTCGTGTAACTTGCCCTGCGCCAAATATCATATTTCGTTCCTTGAAAAAGAAAAACTGGTCCTCTCTTACCGAAAAATTAGCTTTTACCTTTGTCCAGAAATTTACCTCATCTGTCAAACCGTGTGATATCAGATAATTGAGCCATTGTTTTGACGCATGATGCAATATCCCTAAAGGCGGGGGGTTAACTGACATGTTAGTTTGTATATAGATATTCAAATAATTAAGCTTGACAATACCAGGATTTTGTGATTTTTCTTCTAAATTAGTTTGTTGCTTGGGATTTCACTTATGTGAGTGGGATTTAAGCTAAGAATAAAGACAGTTATATTATCAACTTGTTAACTTGCTCTTTCTGGTCTGAAGTTCCCCAAGATTCCTCTGACCATTTTGTAATCACCGTCATGCTAATATGTCCTGTGATTCCTGAAATATCTATCTTTATATATTGGTCTTGACCTGTTCAGTTCTTCCCCACGTATGATCCTGGATATAATTTTGGCAGCTAGTAATATTAAAACCGTCACTATCCAGTAAAGGGGAGCAACGTCAAGGAATACTCGAAGGAAAGCATGAGGAAATGTCGGGAAAATGCTCAGAAATAATGAATCGCTGTATATAAGTACTATAACTGGGATGAGAACCAGCCTTAACAGTAAGGAAAAATTTCCCTTTAATACCCCAGAAATGGAAAATCTATCTCTGCTCAGTCTTTCAACTGCTTCTTTTCTTTCTGACAAGTAATCTATCCTAATCAGAATGAACTCTAATGGAATTGCAGGTCCAACAGAGTAAGATATCTGAATCAGGAAAACCAGTGAAGGAAAATAGAGCAGGAGACTCCCTGAATATAGGTATTGCCAAGTTATGATATTAATTAACTCTCCAAATATCGCTACAAACGCAAGAAAAATGTCAATCTGGTCAATAAATGTGGATATAAGAAGGGCTCTCCATGATCTGGAATTTTCATAAGTTAAATCTATTTGTTCTTCCCAGAGTTTCTTAAAAGCGTCACATTTACTCCTCGCTGATTGACGTTTTGAAATGTCCACAAAAGAAACCATCCTTCCGTTGTCTGAACCATTGAAAGACACCAGCCATTCTATGCTCTTAATCGTAAAAGATAACTTCATGAGTCTGAGTTTAAAAAACTCCTTTTCTACGACTTTTGATAACTGAGACCTGAAGTCATCAACAGAGTTTGACATAATTGTTTGGCCCTTAATCTTCATAACAAAGTTATCTTCTGTGTGCTCGACTTTCCCAAGATAGTTTATTTTGATTCTGTAAATCAAATCTTGAAAAGTACTCATACTGACTGTAGAATACGGAAAACTAGCTTTAAACTCCAACCTATAAGTATAAGCAATATTAGTTAAAAAGCCTACTTCAGGTTAGATTTGGGTTAGATCATGCATATCTTTTACCACATATCAGAATTGGATAAAGATTTCGTAAATGTGTCAAATGTATTATCCGAAAAGTAGTGCATGTTGTGAGTTCCTATATTACCGGAGTGGCTCGATGGGAGACGAGATATGAAGAACCAGAAAAATATTCAACTAATGCTATGTGAAACTCTGAATTGTGCTATTTACTCAACTCATTAAATCTCTACCAGTACCTGCACCCTCACTTCTTTGTACCATTGTGATCAAGGGGATTTGCGTATTCAATGATTTTCTGCGGTTTTCCGAAGAACCCCCTCCATGTCCTCGCCCAACGATGACACATTCAGCAGATACGAACCAAGGGAATTGTACGTGGCTACATTCAAATCCCTGAAACCATTGAATGTGAGGCTGTGCTTACCATTCTTCCTGGATTACTTGAACTGTAGATCAGAATGGAACATGACACCTTTGCTTGCAATTTCATAAGCTCCCGCAAACCCAGCGGTTGCGAAATATCTTCATGTTGTCGAGGCAATCCTTATTAACTGAGTTGCGCTAAAACACATGGGTCGATAGCCATGTCATGTGTCTGCCGTTATGTAAATAAGCCTGCGGAAACGTTTTTAAGCCATCCGGCTGCAGTTATCACTGGAGAAATTCCGCATCATGATCTACCGTGACATTGACCGCAGGATCGGCTACATGCTCTCCGTCTCCATGGTGCAGAGCCATCCCCTGATCCCGGTGATGGAGAAGGAGTTCGGCGACGTCCCGCTGCACTCGGACCGCATAGGCAGCGAGTCATACATAGACCTGTTCGTGCAGGGGGAGAAGGCCATGAGGTTCGAGCCCATGGTGTCCTCCTATGATCATGTCATGAGGGGTGACCTGCTCACGGTCAAGCTCAAGTCAGAGGAGATGATCACCGTCAGCGGCATCATGGACCGCATACTCGGCATAGGGACCGTATTGCCGAGATCACTGTACCTCACTGGCGGAAGGATCAGGGCGGAATACAGGTTCCATGCCTCCGACCTGCACAGCGTCACCATGCTGGCGGGAGACATACTGCAGATGAGGAACGGGATGGAGATCGTGGGCCTCGGCCCGGATCCAGGCGGCATCGCCGCCCTTGATGCCGTTAATGATCGCATATCCCTTTCCGTGGTGGGGTTCGACACGGATCTCCCCGGTGAGATCAAATCCGCTGGAATAACGGAGGCGTTCTTCGAGGTGAACTCCGAGCACCGCATGAAGGATGCCCTCAGGTCCATTGCAGTATGCCCCTCACCCCATGTGCCCGGTTCATGGCAGCCGGTACCCGGCGACAGCGGCCTCTATCATGCGGACATAAGCTCACCCTTCATCAACTTGGTACGAAACAGCGCCAATGAGGCGCACGTACCCCGGGCGGGAACCATAATGAAGGTCACTGGCGGTATCCTCAGGGCATTCGCCTTCATGCCCCGGTCACTGCTCAGG
>JAKAUD010000091.1 GCA_021827885.1 Thermoplasmata archaeon
GAGATCTGGTTCTGGAATAAACCCTACGAGAGCCCAAGGATGGTTAAGGGGTTTCACAATCTAGCAGCATTAGACCGTCTTATCTACCAAAGAGATTTCAATAAAGACCTCTCGGATGTCCCAATAAAGAAAGAAATTGTAGACAGACCATACCAAATAGAAGCTGTCAAAAGAGTCATTGAGGGCATTGAGAAAGGAAAGAGAAAATTCCTGATAGTTCAGTCGACTGGTACGGGGAAGACAAGGGTCGCCATGGCGATAATTGATGTGCTTCTGAACTCAAATCGCGCACAAAAGATACTCTTTCTGGCTGACAGGAAAGCACTCAGAGATCAGGCTTACAGCGATGGCTACAAGGTTTTTTTTCCCAACGAACTGAAGTCCAGAGTATTCTCCAGCACGCTGAACAAGGATTCTCGTTTATATGCCTCGACAATCCAAACGTTCATGGACTGTTACAAGCAGTTCTCTATAGGAGACTTCGATATTATTATATCTGATGAATCCCATCGCTCCATCTACAACAAGTGGAAAGATGTCTTCACATATTTCGATGCTATCGAAATCGGACTCACTGCTACTCCCTCGGACATTATCGAGAAAGATACTTTCAGATTCTTCGGGTGTGAAAACGGAATACCTACTGCACTTTACACCTATGACGATGCGATCCAGGACGGGTGGCTTGCACCCTTTAAGGTCTATTCAACCCAGACCCACTTCCAAATTACCGGAGTGAGGCCGGAAGACGTTCCTAACGATGTTATGAAAGAGCTCTTGGAAAAGGGGCTCGATTATGAAGATGTGAACTTCGAAGGAACAGACATTGAGAAGAAGGTTGTTGTCGTTGGCACAAACGAAGCTATTGTAAAGGAGTTCATGGAGAATTGCATTATGGATTCCACTGGTACTCTACCTGCTAAGTCCATATTCTTCGCTATGACCAAACAACACGCAAAACGCCTATGGGAAGCTTTTGAAAAGCTTTACCCAGAGTACAAAGGGAAATTAGCAAGAGTCATAGTATCAGATGACCAGAGAGCACAAGAGGTGCTAAAGGACTTCAAGACCGAAAAGTGGCCAAGAGTAGCGATTTCGGTAGATATGCTGGATACCGGAGTGGATATACCCGAAGTGTGCAATCTTGTGTTTGCGAAACCAGTTTTCTCAAAGATAAAGTTTTGGCAGATGCTTGGAAGAGGAACAAGAAGCAATCAAGCATGCAAGCATAAGGAATGGTTACCGAACGGAAAGAAGGAAGAGTTCTTGGTCTTTGACAGCTGGAACATATTCGAATGGTTCGACATGCATCCAGAGGGGAAAGAAGAAAAGCCAACAGAGTCCATTCCTGCGAAGATTTACCTACTCAGACTACAGCAGCTGAGCTACTTCCAGAGACAAAATGATCAGAAGTACGTCGAAGAAGTCAAAACCAAGTTGCTTGCTGACGCAAACGATTTGCCTGAAGAGTCCATCGCTGTGAGAGAACATCTCAGAGAAGTAGAGCTTGCTAAATCTCCGAAGTTATGGGACAAAGTAGGGCTTGACCATATTGATTTCCTTAAGAAGGAGATTGCTCCCTTAATGAGGTACAAAAAGGACGTGGACCCAAATGTTGTTTCATTCACCCAGAAGTGTGAGCAGCTGAGTCTAGCGACGCTTACCAACAACAAGCCTGAGGTTGAAAGACTGAAAGAATCGATAGGTGAGGCATTGAGCCTTCTACCCCTTTCGATTAGTGAAATCAAGAATAAAGAAAAACTACTGGATAAGGTCACCAGTTCTTCGTTCTGGACGAATGTTTCCTATAATGATGCACAGATGCTCCTCTCTGAGTTTGCCTCACTGATGAAGTACAAGAGATTAGAACCAAGACCTAAGATCGTGCTGGATATTGACGACATTGTGCAAAAGAGAGAAATAATTGAGTATGGTCCAGTCGACTCGGCACATTCAGATTATGTCAGCGAATATAAGACTAAAGTGGAGCGCTGGATCAAGAAACTTGCCGAAAGTCATCCAACAATTCAAAAGATAATGAGAGATCAGGCAGTAAATGAAGAAGACCTTAAGCGCCTAGAGAATACTCTAAATCGTCCTGAGTTGTTCGTAACAGAGGAGAATCTTCAGAAAATCTTCAAGCAAAGCGAGGGGTCGCTCGTTGAGTTCATCAAAAAAGTACTAGGCCTGTACGAGTTTCCAGAGCCGGAGCAAAAAGTCAAGGAAGCTTTTAAAACGTTCATGATCGAGAAAAACTATCTCAGCGGAGACCAAGTGAACTTCCTAAGAACGATTGAGAGTGTGTTTATCAAAAAGCATCACATAGAATATTCAGATCTCTATGAGCCTCCATTCACCAATTTTGGTCCGAAGTCCCCTACACCCCTAATGAAAGATGATGACATTAATGAAATATTAAATATGTGCAAGACTCTGGAAGAATCGGTGTATTCTAATGCTGAACCCTGAAACCAAGTCCAAGATCAACAAGCTGTGGGGCGCATTCTGGGCTGGGGGAATAAGCAACCCTCTAACTGCTATTGAACAGATATCATATTTGATTTTCATGAAGCGTTTAGACGATCTTGACATACAGCATGCAGAGGCAGCACGACATAGAGATCGACCCTATAGTTCCTTATTCAAAGACAGAGACGAACTTCGTTGGTCAAAATGGAAACACAAAAATGCAGAAGATATGTTCAAGCACATGAATGATGTGGTTTTCCCATTCATCAAGAATCTTCGAAATGGAGAAGAAACTCTTTACTCGAAATATATGAAGGATGCAACGTTTATGATCCCAAAACCTTCTCTGTTACAAGAAGCCGTGACGCTGATTGATGGGATGGAAGTTGTCGACGTTAAACCCGACGAGCAAGGAGATATATATGAACATTTGCTTGGCGAACTAAAGACTGCAGGAAAGAATGGACAGTTCAGAACGCCAAGACACATCATCAGGATGATGGTAGAACTTGTTGACCCTGATATAGGACACAAGATCTGTGATCCAGCATGTGGCACAGGAGGTTTCCTTATAGCAGCCTACCAGCATATTCTGAAAAAATACACAGATGCAGACATGGTAAAACTGGACGACGATGGGACACCCCACAACCTAATTGGCAATAAGATAGTAAATAAAGAACATTGGAACTTGCTCAATAAGGAAACATTTTATGGGTTCGATTTCGAAATAACGATGGTTAGGATTGCACTGATGAATATGATTCTGCACGGAATTCTCGAACCGAATATTCAGCAGCTCGATACTCTTTCGAAGCGTTTTGAACAGAAATCAGTCTACGATGTCATCTTTGCTAATCCTCCGTTCGCTGGTTACGTTGATAAGAATGACATTAACGACAATTTCAAGATCGATACGACAAAGACCGAACTCTTATTCATACAACTATTCTATAATCTTCTTGCTGTAGGAGGGAAGGCGGCAGTCATAGTGCCTAACGGTGTGCTATTTGGCTCCTCGAACGCGCATATCAAAGCAAGAAGGTTACTGCTCGATAATTCCGACTTGCAAGCTGTAATCTCGATGCCTCCTGGAGTCTTCCAACCATATTCCGGCGTTGGAACGGCCGTGCTCGTCTTCGTTAAAGGTGGGAAGACAGAGAAAGTGTGGTTCTACGGGATGAAGACCGATGGATATAGTCTCGATCAAAAGCGTGAACTCATCGATGGCAAGGGAGATATTCCGGACATCATTAAGAAATTCAAGGAAAGAGCAGAGTCAACTAAGAGCATCTCGGTTTCATTGGAGGCCATCAAGAAAAATGAATATAATCTTTCAATTTCTCGGTATAAGGAAGCTGAGCAGGAGGAAGTCTACTACGAGGATCCTGAAGTCTTGATAGAGAAAGTTTCCAAACTCGAAGAGGAGATTGCCAAAGAACTACTGGAACTGAAAGGTATGATATGAATGTCAGATGGTTGGACAACAAAACCGTTGGTTGAAATTGCGGACATTGTTATGGGTCAGTCTCCTCCTTCCTCAACCTACAATGATATGGGCCAAGGACTTCCGTTCTTCCAGGGTAAGGCAGAATTCGGCGATGTCTACCCTACTATCGTGAAGTATTGCTCTAGTCCCCAGCGAATTGCTGAGAAAGGTGATGTCTTGATGACAGTAAGAGCTCCAGTTGGTCCTGTTAATATTGCCCCGACAAGATGTTGCATTGGCAGAGGACTTTCAGCAATCCGGGCGAAGAAAAACAAATTAGATCAAAGTTATCTTTTCTATTTCCTAAAGTCGATCGAATCCAAGCTCTCGGCAATAGGTCAAGGGAGTACTTTTTCCGCAATCAACAGAATGGATATTGAACAATTGCAAGTTCATTATCCCACCGATATCAGCACTCAAAAGAAGATTGCCACAATACTTCAGCGGACTCACAGGCTCTTACAGAAACGTGAACAGGCAAACCATGTTACCGACAAGATTATCCAATCAGTCTTTCTGAAGATGTTCGGAGATCTAACAACTAATCCAAAAGGCTGGCCCTTGATCAAGTTGAACGAGGTTTGTCAGAAAATTACGGATGGAACGCATGTGACTCCGAGGTACGTCAACAGCGGCATCCCCTTTCTATCGGTAAAGGATATTCGGAGCGGCTATATTGATTTCTCTGATACTAAGTTCATCTCAGAGAAGCAACATAGAGAACTCACTGTAAGGAGTAAGCCGGAGTTGGACGATATACTTTACACTAAAGTGGGAACAGTTGGAATCGCTGCCCTCGTGGACACCAAAAAAGAATTCAGCATCTTTGTCAGTGTCGCATTACTCAAACCAGACTCATCTCTGGTAGACTCGAAATTTCTGCGTACAATGATGAACTCTCAATACGTAAAATCTCAGGCGCATAGGAGAGTTAAAGGAATTGGAGTTCCAGACTTGCACCTTGTGGAGATAAGAGACTTCGATATCATCTTGCCGCCAATGGAGATGCAAAAGCGGTTCTCTGACATATTGACCCGAGTGGAATCACTAAGGATGAGTCAGCGTGAATCTACAAGGGAAATTAATCAATTATTTCACTCTTTGATGGACAAGGCTTTCGACCGTGTATCGATTCATACAGATTTAATGCCTCCTGATAAACCAGATCAAGGAAGGATCTGATGTCATTCTTAGTTCATCAAAATTGGAAGAAACTGAATAAGGAAATCTGGACGTCGCTCGAGGACTTAGCCTCATTTCGTAAAGATGTCTTTGTCGAACTTCTTAATTATCGGTTTTCACTCATAAGCCAAGGCGAACTAGATAAAAAAGAAAACGTCGAGGCACTTAACGATAGCGACAGGGCTAAGGAGGTGTTTCTTAGTCTACCTACGCCCTCCGATGAACTGAGTTGCTTAAAAATCTTAACAGAATATTACACGTTACTCAGGCAATTTCCAACCGAAATATCTCGCAAGTATAGCGAGAGGCTTGCTGAGTGGGTCGACGATCACAATCTCAGATACGTAGTCACAGAAGATTGCCAGTTCAAACTGACAATTCAGGGCTTACTCCTGAGCCAAGTTGAGTTTCTGAAATTTCATCTCAAGGACCACCCTACGAGGGAAACACTTGAGGAACTAGAAAGCTCAATATGCTCCCTACGTAATATCAACGACGCAAAGAATACGATGAGAATTGCCAGTAATCTAATTGAAGGAGTACTTGTGAGCAGGGCCGGTATAAATGGAGGGACTCTTGGTCCTGCTCTTAACAGTTTACCAGATCTCTTCCCTCACAGGGCTATGGAATCAAGCGTACGCAATATCTATACGTTTTTCTCAGACTACCCAAACATCAGACATCCCGGAACTCCCGGTTCTAGCATACGTGACCTTAGAATGGATGATGCTTTGCTATCGGTAGCCTTGATCATGGGCTTCGCAGCCTTTGTTCTGGATAATAATTCATCAACTAATATCTTGAATGGCACAATTTAACAATTGAATAATTTTTGAAAAGTTAACTTCTGCAACATACCAACCACCATCTCCCATACACAAGTCTCTGTCTATGGTACTTTCCTTCGAGAGAAAAATTTTAGCTAGTTGTCCTACATCATCGTGTTCAATTGAATTGTTATTCCCGTTGAACTGCCCCAGTGTCAGGGTTATCACAGATCCATTCCTCAACTTGATGTTCTAGGGTATATTTAAATTATAGCTTGTTGTTTCAGAAGAATGAAATGGCATATTTGTGCTTGAGAGGGTGTATTTCAGCTTTGCTAAGGTCATTAGTGCCAAAGTATCTTGAGACCATCTGAGGTTTGTTAACTCAGTGAATTCAAAAGCATAATGATGAATTGTCCAACTGGATGAAACCGCATCTATCAAGAATTAAGAATAACGCTTATCTACATAAGTAGGATTCATAATTGGCTATGAGTCTGATATTCACCGCTCGACAAAGCAGACTGACTTTTTGGGAGTCCGGGCCGGTTACATTACTGTCCGACGCGCAACGTCATCTCTCATCCGTTGACAAAGTTCTTGCGGAGATCATACCATTAGTTGGTGAGTGTAGAGTAAAACTGAACAATAACGCATGGGAGGCATTATTTCTTGCAGTGGTCTATCAACAACTAAATGGGGCTTTAGCAAAGAGAATTATCGATAGAATTCGGGGCCATCTCAATGGAGCTATTCCTTCTCCTCAAGACCTTTTGAGCTGGCCAGATAACTGGTTGGTTCAGACCGGCCTTAATTCAAGGAAGAAAGTTACATTGCTCACCGTTGCCGATCAGATTGAGAAAGGAAAGTTGGATCTAGGTTCCTTCAATTCGCTATCAGATGATAGGGTGATTGAAAAGCTAACCTCAATTTGGGGGATAGGGACATGGACCGCTAGCATGTTCCTCGTCTTCCACCTGGGTCGATCGGATGTGATAATACCCGGAGATCTTGGTATACGGAAGGCCATTAGATTCAACTATGCGTTATCACGCTTTCCCACTGAATCCGAAGTGGAGAAAATCAGTAGTGCTTGGTCCCCTTTTCGAACGATGGGTTCTTGGTATCTTTGGAAGAGCCTTCCTGGATTCCCTGAACCGGGTTTGAATTAATCAGTGAAGACCGGGGGTAAACTCCCCTCCCTTTTTCCAAACGTACCAGGCTGCAGCTGATCGGTATGGTATGAATTTGGCGAAAATTGTTTCTAATTCTGAAACAGACGGGATATGATCAAGTCCAAAAACCTTCATGGTTGCTTTGGCCAAAGAGGAGTCAGTGACCATCAGGACGTCAGATCGCCCAAGATGAAAGACGAGAAACATCTGTGCACTCCATGTACCAATTCCCGGTAACTCCCGGAGTTGGGATACTACCTCTTCATCCCGAAGCAAACCCAATCCACCAAGGTCAATCTTTTTATCAAGGACAGATCGAGCCAATGTACGAACTGAGTTAACCTGCGATCCAGATAGCCCAATGTCTTTAAGTCTGCTTGAAGGAATTGTTAGAATTTGAATGGGGCGAGGGAAGTTCCCGCCAAACAAATTTTTAAGTTTAGTAACATTCTCAGTTGACTGTTGTGCGCGGACAGCCTGGTGAAGAATCGCGCGTAAGAGAGCCTCGAAAGGATCTTTGACTATGTAAAGCTTAGGCAGGTGGTTTCCTAAATCATGGATAATTTCTGCCATACGTAGATCCGCCTTCGCCAGAGGACGTATACAGCCTTTCCACATTCGAACAGGTTTATCGTCGCCACCCATCCCATGCATCGAATATCAGTTCCTCCCAAGATCAAGATTTCCAAGCACTTTCAATAATGATTCGATCTTTCTCGTAAGTTGCATGGATCGATATGAATTTGTTACATCCATAGGACCACCTTCCCAGTTCAAAATCGACTCTAGCTCAACAACATCGGCCTTAATCTGATCTATGGACGAACGAGGGTCCAAGAGGAGAGTTGGAACGTAATCTCTCCTAGGATACGCAAGTCTTAGCAATGCATCCTTCGGCCCGTTTACTTTCTGCACTATATCTTTCAAAATAGGTTCTCTTACTGTATCAACCGTAAACATGGGAATCTTGAACGCAAAAGCATAACCAATTTCAATGGATGTTGAGAATCCAGTAGAACCCTCTGATATTATTAACCATAAAAGATCTGATTTTGCAATCGCATCAAGGTGTCTACATTCAGTGATAGAAGGTACAACTGAAGGGTCTCCTGCAAGGGTAGCGAATCCATCTCGCATGTTGTCTTCGGAAGCAGAAGTTGGAGAGAGTACTACTGCTTCCAGGTCGTGGAATAGGCTAATATCTCGTTTAACGCGTTCTAAGTCTCTTTTGAAGGAAGCAGATACCACAACCTTATACTGGCCTCTAGGAGGGTGAAATAATGTTTGATTTTGAAAACTCTTACCGTGTCCAATTGGGATTCCTGAATCGACTCTCCTTGCAATCATCTAACTAACACCCGTGTTATTAGGAATCTCTTGAATGATTCCGAACTCAGGATTAGACAATACCTCTTTTATTCCAACATTAGCAAATGATGGTAGATAGTCATTCGCCACCTTCAATCTGTTTGTAGAATCATTCGCTTCTTCTAGACTTATGCATCCATTTCTAACTGCGTCCACAATAATATCCTCAAGTCGGTGCACTCTGGATCCAGATAGCTGAGTAATTGCAATTCGTCTGCCTACCCGATCATGCATTGCAACATGCGCTCCGTTGAGTGCGGCCAAAGTTATCACAGCGGCCTCACCAGGATCGATATACTTCAGTAAGCCGGCAAATTTCGTTAGTGAAGCAGGAGTGTTTAGTTCAACAACCTTCAGATCTCCTTTGGATATTGCTAAATCCAAGTCAAATCTCTCTTTTTCTCGATTAATTTCCGCATAATTTGTTTCAGTTATTATAAATTCGAGTTCAGAGAAACAATGAAGAATTCTAACTAGTCCAGCTTTCAGCAAAGCGATGAGTACGTCAGAATCCATGATAACAGGAAGTTTGCTATTCGTCACAACACCTCGTCATTCTCCATCCTCCTTAGATAACTGAGCAAAGTTCTCGCGAACAACTTCTTCTTCATACCCAAGTTGTTTGGAAATTGAAATTGCTTTGCGTAACGAGATGATATCGAGTTCGAGAGCTTTGATAGTTTTATAGAAGGCCCACTCACGAAGTGTAGTTCTGTTGAACTGAGGTTCGCCATAGTTAAGCGAACCGAGCATGTATCCTTTAGCGTTCCTTACTGCGTCTTGCAATTCAGTTTTCTTTTCCTTTGTCATATAACCTGCTTGATCAAGCGCGACAATTGTGGCTTCGTAACTCATTCCAAACTTTACAGCTAGTTGAGCTACATGAGTGAAATTGACATTAGTACCTATCAGCTTGTTTTCACTTGTAAAGTGAATTATTCCTTCCTTGGGCAGCAAAAAAGAGGAAGCGAAATAGTTAGCCCTTATCTCTATGTTCGATTGTAAGTTCTCCCGACTAACTATGATTAGTTCGTGACTGTCCATTAACGAATGACAGTACTCATGAGCCAAGGAAAAACGCTTTCTGGAATAGCTTTCTTGCTGTCTTAGAATGATGAATGATCGACCGTTCTTCATACGAAGATAGATCCCAGAAACATCCTGAGGCAAATCGTGTTCGACGACTATAATTCCGCTTCGAAGCACGAGAAACATCAAATCTGGAATTGCTCCATTTCCCAGTTGAAGTCTCTCTCGTTCTAATTCCGCTAGCTCTTGTCCTTGACTTCTTGGACTCCCATGAAGCGCCTTGGGCGAGTAATGGTAAGTGTCCCAAGTTGGTGCTTTACCTTCGTGCTCGTCAATTATATCTTCTAAGTCTGAAACTACCCTACAAATCGGTAAGGTTTCCCTAAGCGCAACTTCCACACCTGAGTCCTGGTCATTTTCCTTTTTACGAAACAGAGTCAAAAGCTCCTCGTTGGGATCAGTTCCTTCCAGAAGGTCTTTCACTTCAATCCCGAATAATTGCCCAAGTTGGAAAAGTTCAAGGCTTGATACTTGACGATTCCCATTTTCAATTTGAGTTATAGCCGTTCTCGGAACTTTCAGAGAGCCTGCTACTTGCTCCTGAGTAAATCCTGACCGAACTCTGGCTTTTGCGATCCTTTCACCTAGATCTTTTTGTGTGATCATTTAAGTTTCCTATGTTCGAATATAGCACATTCTGATATATAAGATGTTTGATTTGACCAAATTTGTCGTTAAATTGGCAAAAAATGGCAATAAAACGACAAAACATGAGATTTCGCTTTGGGACTGTTCGTAGAGAAGTTGGTATACGATTTAAAAGCGAAAACGGTGATAGGTTCTATTAGGCTGTTAACAAAAAGCCACTTGATATGGCATCCACTGCTCCTGATCCCGTATAGAGCACTCTTAAAGGTCAATTTACCACCCCTACAAAATATAACAGTGCCTCTTCTGCGCTTCGCGGGGAATCGATGTGAAAACGATTCCAAAAATTGATTATGATCCTTGCAACATCTTTACCATACCTCTTTCGGAGATTGTAGTATGCTTTGTCCTTTGTGTCCAGGCCAAGCATCATAGTCGAATCCTTCCGTTACTGAACTCACTAGTTTGATTCCCCGCCAGTCCACTTAGAAATGTAAGTAAATCCCTAAGAAATAACCCATACTAAGCTGATTTTACCCAACAAATTCCCAATGATACGTGACTATCCTATTGTTTGTCATTATATTATAGGAAATATCGGAATAGTAATGATGATCAGAAGTACACGATTGGATTTCTCTCATCTCAACGAAATTCTCTATGACTTTTATATTTTCTGGTTCGATTGGCCCCCGCAATCTGCCCTATCTGGAAAGTGTTTTCGGTTCTAGGCTAACAGTACCAATTTGTTTTTTATTTTTCTACCTTCTGTACCATATATATTGAAAGGTCTTCTACTTTTAGACGGTTAGAAGTTATTCCATTAAAA
The DNA here is from genome assembly GCA_021827885.1 of Thermoplasmata archaeon. Next base: position 10,957 of record JAKAUD010000091.1, read on the forward strand.
AATAATTATAGACCCTTTGAAGATGAAATTTGTGCTTCAGATAGAAACCATTAGTAGCCTCATTCATTGTCATATAATCCACTATGGCCTTCTTCACGTTTCTTTGATATAATGAGTTCAGTCCGCTTAGGAGTAGTGCTGAACCTATTCCCTTCTTCAAATGTTCGGAAGCCACGGCAATATCAAAATCACCAAATTCGTTATGCCGCATCTCAGTTATAATATGCCCTGCGAAGCCGTTGGGAGTTTCGGCAATTAGAGTCTCGCATTCAGGCTTGTTTACCCATTCTCTATAAAACTCAGTACCATGGTGGGTGTTGTAATAGAGTTCGTGAAGACGTTGTATGTTTTGTTCATCCCCCTTTTGATAAGGTCGGATATTGAAACCATTGGGAATTTTTACCTTTAACTGTTTTGTAAGACTTCGCACAGCAAGTATCATCCCGTTTTTCCATTTGAGACCAAGTCTCATCGCAAAGGCATTTGCAAAGCAATTATCAATTGATGCACGGATTCTTAGAGGTCTTTCAATATGGTCAAGTACCTTTTTAAATTCTGAAATCCTCTTGATGTCATGATTTGAAAGGACGCCTTCTGGACCATACCATCCTTGAATTGGGCACCATAGCTCTTCTATTGTCATTATTCCGTAGACCCGTCTTGCAAGAGCGAACCCTCTTTTCATTCCATCTTCGCTGAATATCCAGGCTATCGCACCTTGTCTTTTCATTTCTGTAGGAGATAATCGGGAATACTGCCAGAATATCTCATAGAGTCGTCCACTATTCCAACTCTCACACATATCTATTATGAATTGGAAATCGTCTGTTTCATCCCACCTCCATCCTGTCATCAAGAATCAATTTGCTTCCTATAATAAACGTTTCTCACCGTAATAGGGGATAATGCGACGGCAAAATGAACTGACTTAAGGACTATTCCCTTAGTAGTCTGCGGTTCAAATACCCACCAGTCCATTGCATAAGGTTCAGGGCTGGGAGATTCGAACCCCGTAATCAAAAAAAGTGGTTTCACTTTCCTCACCTCTTTAAGCGTTACTTGATATATCTATTAATATCCACATTAACAGATTCACCGAATTCTCGCGTAAACATTTTGATTTTTAAGATTGCAAGAGCTCCACTTTTACGCCAACTAATCGCCCTGCTACATCAAAGTCCCTATCACTGGTTATCAGTAATTCGTTGTTTTCGAGACATATACCTAGGATTATCATGTCAAGTTCATTAATGAGCTTGCCTTTAGATTGAAGTTTAAAATACACATCAGAACAGAAACCGACACTTTTTGAAGTCAATTCATACAGTTTGAATCTGTCGATGAAATCGGTGTATTCCTCCTTTTTGATGTCTGACAGTTTGGAGGATAGCAACTCTCTCTTGAACTCATACTTGTTTACTACTGTTGTACTAACTTCTTCACCTTTGTGTCTCCTAAAGATCTCAATTGCTCTTTCCACTCCACTGAGTGCATCTATCATGACATTTGTGTCAACGATTGGTGCCAAACTCTCAGAACTCCTTAATGTTTCTTGGTCTAGCTCGCTTTCTTCCAGCTAATGTTTCTTCCTTCATCACTTTAGCTTCTGAGGATGGCAGGGTGTCCAGATATACAATCAAGTCCCCAAAGGTTGTCCCTTTCTTTGATTCGTTAATCAGTTCTCTTATCACTTCAGAAAACGATCTGTCATCTTTCCTTTTTGAAAGGGCTTCGTAAACATCATCCTGTATGGAAATTACTTTTACCATATATGCATATATGCAAACATTACATATATCACTTTTCCTAATTTCGGAAATGGCATGTTAGAAGGTCAATTTGTTATCCCAACAAAATGTAATAGTGACTCATCTGCGTTTCAAGGAGGGTCAATATAAAAATGATTTCAATATTGGATAATAGTCCTTGCTATATCCTTGCCATACCTCTTTCGGAGATTGTAGTACGCTTTGCCTTTCGTATCCAGATCAAGGATCATAATCGAATCCCTCCAAAATTGAACTCAAAGGTTTGAATCCCCGATATTCCATTACGAGTGATCCATAGTCTGCCGGATTAATATCTTCATTTTTTCCCTTTTTCGGTCTCGTTTTTAACTTTACTCCTCTCTTTCGAATCTGTCACCAGTGAAGCGCATATACTTGCTCATTTTGATCTTCTTTTTGACGGTGTTCGATTTCATTGCTGAGGCAAATGTACTGGCATTTCAGTAATTAATCAATGAGCATTAAGCTCAATAACCAAGTCGACATTACGTGCAGGTATAATTAGATGAAATTTGAAGGACTGGGAATAAGGTCTGAACTCACCTCTTCCCTTAACAAAATGAGTTTTTTTAATCCGACTGAAGTTCAGGAGATCACTATCCCCTTGATTTTAGCTGGACAAGACGTGTCTGTAAGATCCAAGACAGGATCTGGCAAGACTGGAGCATTTCTAATACCTATAATTAACAATTTAGGAATTAGTAATCTCCTTGAGGCGATAATAATAGCCCCTACCAGGGAACTTACGCTTCAGGTCGCTGAGGTGGCCAAAAAGATAGGGGCCGTCTATAAAAAGAAAGTCGTTACGGTTTACGGCGGTGCATCAATGAGCGTGCAGATAAACGGTCTGAGAAATGGTGCAAACATCGTAGTGGGGACTCCAGGAAGAGTTCTGGATCTTATAGAA
>JAKAUD010000097.1 GCA_021827885.1 Thermoplasmata archaeon
ATTGCTTGAAGTGTCACATGTATCCAAAAGAGGCGCATCCTTGAGGATAACAATACCTAAGAAAGCTGCCGAAGCACTGGACCTCAGGGAAGGGGAAATCGTGGGATTTTATGAGGACAGTGGAAATATTATCTTGAAAAAGATGAAATAGCCTTCATTCCAGCTTCGAGATCTTGACGCCGTTATCATCCGTGAATTTCAGGATGTCCCGTCCTCCAGTCCAAGCCTTTTCGCGATCTTCCTTGGTATCGTTATCCTGTATGAAGTCCCTCTTGCAGACACATGAGTTACGTCTATTATCTTCTCTCCTGCCATGCCTGGTCATGGCAAAAGTCATATATAACAGGTCCCCGAAATAGGAAGGGTTGATAGAAAGGCTCTTTTTCTCACTTTTATTTTCTCCAGAAGACTATACGTAATGTGCTATCTTTATCGGAGTTATGAACAGCAGAGGAGAATCCCTCTTCCTACCCGATGACCTTGCGGTCCAGAGGGCAAGGAAGATGGGATACAATAAGGGATGGAATGACCGCAAGTTCCAGGACTTTAGCATCATTGAGGAGGCGCTAAGGCAGAGCACGAACTTCACAGAGTTCTCGCAGATACTCAGGGAGAAGATCACGGAACTGGAAAGGAACGTGGGATAGTGGCTAAGAGGAATCCCTTCACCAAGGAATATTACACCGGCAGGAAGGATCAGTATGATCTGGATTATGCCATCTTCCAGAAGGCAATGGAGGAGACGGAGACAAGGGATGAACTCATAAAGTTCCTCGAGGAAAGATTTGGTTACGTAATATCGAAAATTGCAGACCAGAACGCGAAGGAGCTTATGGAGGATCTGGAACTAATCTGATGTGATCAGTTCTGCCATTTCATTTATTTTTTCCGAGAATTTTTTGCCCTTATCCGTCAGGGATACCATGCTCCTTGCAGGATAGGATGTGTTGTCAATCCTTGTGTTCACCAGCTTCATCTCCTTTGCCTTTTCGATGCTTGAATAAAGCTGGTGCACAGGTATGTCCGTTTCCCTGAGTATTGAGGTGAGTGGCTTTTCTCCTTCTCTAGAAAGAAACACAATCAACCTGAGGAATCCGGATTGTTTCTCAATGGCCTTGAGGATATCCATTCATGTTCATGATGCAGTTGCCCTAATAGTTTTTGATTGTGCAATACGAAATGATATATGTATGAAATGATTGCTGAATGGACAATCATATGAAATCTCTTTTCAGGTACTACGGCGAGAAATTCAACCAGCTAAAGGACATTCTTGCAATCCTTGGCGATCACCTTGATTCGTTTGATTTAATTGTGGACGTGTTCGGCGGTTCGGGAAAGGTGCTGTTAAACGTACCAGACGAATGGGGGAAGCTGAAGATGTACAATGACCTGGACGACGACCTTTATGCCACATTCAAGGTGTTGCAGGATTCGTCCAAGCGAAAAAGGCTAGAGGAGAAGCTGAGACTTGCATTCCTGCACGAAAGAGCATTCACAGAGATGAAAAACAGGAAGTACCCCGGTGATATAGATACAGCTTTCAAGCTGATCTACCTTCAGACACACTCCTTTATGGGAGACGGCGTTACATTTGGCCGGAGGTTCAAGGGGCGCACAAGAGTGTCAAGGTTCACAATTGAGAACTTTGTTTATGTGAAAGACTGGACCATCGAACATAAAGACTTCAGGGAAATCATGCATATTTACGCGAAGCCGAGGGTACTGTTTTACCTGGGCCCTCCAGATCTGTCATCCGGAAAGAAGTACAGGCACAGTTTCACAGTCGAAGACCTGAAAGACCTAACGGGGTTGCTGAGTAATCATCCCGGATCCTATCTCCTCAATCTTTCACTCTTTGACCGGGGAATGGAAGATATATTTGGCAAGCCATATAAAGTGATTGATTATTCTAACCCGCTGAATGAGAGAAAGATTTGGCAGTGTGGGTACTGGTGGAAATTTAAAATCTAAAACCTAGCAAACTTCCTTCGGGTGAGGCATCTTTGAGCTCCAATCTCACAAAATCATAGAAGGTGAATTCCTCATTGAATTCATTGTAAGGAACATCGTCAGAATTCAACATACAGATGTACTGATAATTGTTCCTCTTTGATTCCTCCCATGCGAGTTCCAATGCTTTTGCTTTTTGACGTTCATCTACTGGGTCAAACATAATACTATCGTGAATCAGAAAGCCCGGCGAGTTCTCTTTTCTGGCCCAGATATTAGATATTACTAGGTCGTAACAGAATATCTTCATATTATTTATGCCCGAGCTCCCTGACCTTTCGATGTCTACTTTAAGTTCAAGTCCTTTATTTGTGAATCCAATGTTTAGAACGCCATTTACTTCGTACAGTGAGTGCGAAAACTCATCATACTTTAATATTGCATATTTACGCTTTGCTTCTCGTGCCTCTAAGTCAAGGTTAGCTTCGTGAACTAAAATCTCCAGATCTTTTGTTAGTTCTCGCTTACCTTCATCGAACTTCTTCATATTCATAATACGGTTCTTTGTATTTTCCAGCTCCCCAAGTGTTCTTTGATGAAGTCTTATTAGTTCCTCATACTCATCCTGGGACTTATGACTATGAATCAACGAATTCAGTTCTGCTCTTTTATTGGTGTTATCTTCAATTTGCAATTCCAGCTTTCTTATCTCGTCCTGAAGTCGATTTATTTCGGTTCTAAGAAAATCCCTTCTATTCCTGACTATAAGCTTGTTGAATTCCTTAACATCTTCAAGCCTTTTTTTAATTAGACTTGGGAGATCGATTTCTGCTTCCTTATACAGTTTTAAGACTAGAACTGGATCTACATCCTCTTCTTCGAGCAGATTCCGCTCATAGGCTTGGGTTAGCAGTTCATATTCTTTTTTAGAGTTAAGGGCTATGTGTATGACCTCTGTAAAGGAGTTGGATCGTTTTACAAACTCATCATATTGCGGTAGAGGTTTGTAACTTTTCAACCCAGACTCCTCTTTTGATGCTCTGTCTTCCAATCTAATTCTTTCAGAGTCCAGTTCACTAATTACTCCTAAGATGTTAGACAGCATTCCTGAACGAGCTTCTCTCTTAATTTGTGTCAATACCTTTTCTCTGTCTTTCAAAATGTGGATTTTTCTTGAGAATTCCCACGCTAAACCCAGAAGAAATGAATTATTAATTTGGATATCATAGGGATTTTGTTTGTTTGACTGTCTGAATGGATCGGTATAACCGCCCCGACTACCGTTCCTTCGCGAAAAATAGTTGATAAGGCTAGGATAGGATGGAGTGTAGCTTTCTTCGTTCTCTGCATCTAATCCAAAGTGATAGTAACCCAATATGTCAGTCCACTGTCGCGGTGACATTTCAAATTTTCCGTTTGCTTCATACTTCTCCAAAGTCGTGTGGAATTCTCCTCCACCGCCTGTAATCATTATCTTCTTTGGGTCAGATATGGCGCGAGAAACTGTTACCTTGTTCTTACCTAAGTCCAATGTCATATTGAAAGACCAATTCCTTAGTTTATCTGCGGGAAGCCTTTCTGTCAGGTTCTTGCCCAGCAGAAAGTGAATGACATCTATTAATGTAGACTTACCCAGTCCATTTCTAGAGTCCTTATCACTAGATCGTTCTGTTCTAGTCGCAAGTACAACATTAAATCCGGGGGAGAATTCCACTTTCCGGAATTGAGGCTGGTTTGATTTGATTGAATATATCACCGTTTTTTCACCTCCAAGATGCCATCTTTTAATTCGATGATTGCAAGTAGAAAAAGCAAATCTAAAGTTAATGTAAATTTTTGAAAATTTTTCAAATATGGATCCATTTTTACTTCTTCCCATAGAACACCTACAGATTTTGGATTTTTTAATTTATGAACAAGCAAGCCACCAGCCCATATCAGAGAGGAAGCTGTCTTGGTATGTTTAGTCGGGAGTATCATTTCTCAAATACCTCGCAGCTCTCAAAGAAGTACACGAGAACTGACAGACCCCCCGCCATGTATAATAGGTTTCCATAGTTGCCGTTAATTGCATACGAATAGAGTGCATAGAAAAGCTTATCTTCTCTGAGACCCATCTTATATAAATCATTATATTCCTGAATAAAGCCGTTCCTTAATCTCCTTCCAAAATCCAGGTCTGGGTGAATGGCAATATAATCCTTTACTTGTTTGACCTGAACTAGTCCTCTCGTAATCAGGTTTCTGACGTCTTTGCTCAGTTGGTTTTTGGAAATTTTTTTATCTATAGCAAGTAAGTCAAGATTGTCTTTTTTCAAATAGGCTTCATCGTTTACTAAGAATTCAACAATAACTTTTAGCTCCGCGAAAGTCACTTTAGAACCTTCTATTGCTAATTTTTCATTTACCCAATTAATGTGGTCACGTTTGATTTTCTTCAAATATTCAACCGTGTAATATATTGGATCACCATCGATTTTATTGTGATCCGTTGGGCATAACAAAATTAAATTTTCACTAGAATTTCTCTCAGTATCAGTCATATTTGGATTGTATCTAGCTGAGCCAGAATTCAACCCAGCAATATGTGCAATCACGAAAAAAGTGGCACCTTTACCATCGTTTCCGTCGGGATTGTAAACCATCACCTTACACATAGCACATCTTCCTCCGCTACTTAGATAGAGGGTATGTTCCACTGGCCTGCTCAGGTACCTATTATTTTTAGACACGTGCTATCCAATTCTCTCACGCAAGTTAGTATTTAAATTTTATTATAGCTATCTGCTAATAATTCTCTAGCTCACAAAACATATTAACTTTTTAATCTAGTTCAACAATGCCAATTAATGCAGCAATTGGTAGATGTTACACATCTCTCAAAAAGTGGTTAATCGCTAAGAATGACGACCCCAAAGAAAGCCCGGGCGAAACTTGAAGTTCGGAAAGAGGATAATATCGAATTTCATGAGGAATATTAAATAGTCAAATTCCTGCTTTTAGTTTTTCAGTCCGTTGTCGCCAGTGGACAATCACCATGGAACTCACCTCTTAAATCTGTCGATGACGGATTCTGAAATGTTTGGGATATTTGGAGAGCCAAACGTGGTTACAGAACAGCAAAGGCCTACGATGGTTTATGATTCATAGATAGAGAATACTGAAGGCTTTGCCGTTAAGCAAATTTAATATTCCTATAATTTATGATATAGGCAAGCATTATTCAAAGAAGAGGGAATGTATATGAGTAAAGCTATTTTACACCATGTTTCATTGAATTGGCTGAAATTCATTGAATCTGAGGAATTAAATGGAGAGATCAATTTCTGGACTAAACCTAAGAATATAAGTCCTAAAACGGGAGAGTTATTCTTCGTAAAGGAACGAAACAAAGTACTAGGATGTGGAGAGGTAGTTAGGACGGAGCAGTTAACTCTTTTCGAAGCTTGGTCTTCATATGGGTTTAGAAACGGTTGCCAGTCACTTGATGCTTTCATCAAGGAGATTAAGACCAGCAGAATACCCTATGTGACTATTTCCGAGGAGACAGTGGTCCTTTGTATAATACTCAAGGACTTTCTTGTTTTCGATCCAATTCCTTTCGATCAGGTAGGACTAAAACCAATACGGAACTTTGAGTATCTGGACGATACACAGATAAAAATAATACAGAAACAGATTGTTTCCAATTCAGAGAAAAATGGGGCGGAAAAGAACCGTATCCACAAGAGTGCAAAACTTTCAGAACATTTGGTCAAATCACGGCTATTTCAGCAATATTTTAGGAATCAAGTTTTAGACTTGTTTTCCCACAAATGTATTATCTGTGGGTGCGATATGGACGACCTTCTGGAGGCTGCCCATATAATTGAAGTACATAACGATCTTGAAAATGCTGCAGATTTAAATAATGGTCTCTGCTTTTGCAGGAATCACCACAAGATGTTTGACAGCAGGATTCTTGTAATAACTCAAGAATTAAGAGTCAAGATGAATTGGAAAGCTGGTAGAAACTCAATCTTTCAGGAGAACGAATCTGAACGTTTTGACGGTAAGTTTTTAGATGTTATTCGAGATGAGTCAAAAATTATATCTCTCAACGTAATAAAATAATCTAGCTTTAATGCGCTTGCTTATAATTTGTAGTTCACCCTGCACTAAATACATTTATTAATATATTCCTGTTTAGGCTTTGCGTGGAGAGCGCACACTTTTTATTTCATGCTTTTAATGATCAAAAAATCATAAATGTATTTAAGGTGTTTGATGACAGCATCGAAGAAAATAGTGAATTGACACTTGCTTTTTCCGGTGGAAAAGACTCAACACTTCTGGCGGCACTATTTTTCAGTTGGCTGAAGGATCATCCAAATGCATCTCTTAAAATTAAGGTATTGCACAACGACACACTAAGTGAAATAAGCCCGATGGAGGACTGGGCCAGGTATTTCATGGTAGTTTTCAAGGAGAGAATAGAGAAATTTTCAAACAGCACCGTTGAAATACAGATTAAGACACCAAAACCAATTGATACATTTTATTGGCGCGCAATAGTTAGAGGTTATCCACCTCCATCGTTTAACTTCAGGTGGTGTGTGCACCTACTGAAGGAAAAACCTGCCCAGCTCGATTCTATTTCTGGCAAGGTATTTACTGGACTAAGAGATGCGGAGTCAAGCACAAGAAGTGCTTCGATGAAGAAGAAATACGGAAACAGTTGTGGTGCAAGCCCTGGCGGATGCATGGCTTACTATTACTCATCTAGCGGTTCCGGAAATAAAGTTGCTCCATTCAGGGAATGGACAGATGGCGATGTGTGGGCATTCCTGTGGAAATATCGAACGAGTGGAGATTTTGACATTTCTCCACTCTTTAACCTGTATGCAAACCCGAAGGTAAGGTATGGCTGCTGGCACTGCACACTAGCATCTGTTCAGTGGGGACTCCACACGCTAGACCACGGCCTTGCCTATTTTGAAGCTGTTAGAATACTATACAGGAAGTTTTCTGATTTGCACTACCTAAGGAAGAGAAAGTCAACAGGATACAGCAAATATGGACCTCTGAATGCAGCAGGCAGGTCTCTGTTACTCAATATGCTTCTTATAGCTGAGGAGTTATCAGGGATAAAGCTTTACGGGTTGGACTTCACTGTTACGGAGGGCCACAGCCTTAGGGAAATATTTTTTGCCATGGAACCAAAAAACGCAGAGAAGACCATTAAAGCTGCAGACAGTCGGCTGCCCGAATACAGGCATGTAAAAATTAGCAAGACAAGAAATATGCAAGAGAATCAGAAACTGATTTTACGAGCAATAAAAGACGTGAACGGAGCGTACCAAAAGGAAAAAAGCTTCAAATTAATGATTCAGGGAGGAAGGGACCCATTCAAGACAGTACTCCAACAATTGGCTCTAAAACTTAATGATGGATCACAAACCAAGTGCGTCGCGAAGGAGGAAAGCGGTACGAGCATTGATCAACTGCCCTTTAATGAAATTTCTTGATTTTTGCAATTGTTTTTTACACACACTAAGTCCGGTTATAATATCTTCCGATAAAAAATATTCAGAAAATAAATCATAATCTCTGGTTTCACAATACAATCTCACCAATTTTGCGATAGTTTTTGAGGAGACCCATTCAACCAAAAACCCATTATTCGTGTCCGTTACTTTGGAAATGCTTCTGTAACTTCCCACAGCTTTGACTTGGTCTTCTATTTCCACCGTAGGACCGTTAAAGAACGTACCCAGGGTTTTCTTATCAATGAAAATTGCCTTAGTGTATGGGAGACTAGTTGGTACTGGTACTCCCAAAGCAGATAATAAAACTAAAGAGAATTTGTCCAACTCGTATATTCTTAGAACAAGAGTGAAAGGTTCAAGCTGATGCCCTCCCCAATGAGATTCTGACGTTGCAAAAAGGATGCATAAGAATCGTGAATTATCCTTGTCTGCCATAGCGGTAACGATCTGCCTATATTCCCTGAGTTCCATTGATATATCGATTTCTCTTTCAACGTAATTTCCATTAGGGAAATATTCCAGGAAAGATACCGGTAGTCGTACCAAGACAAGTGAAGTCCCCAAAAAGTGCTTCTGCCTTTTAATTGCATCTCTCATATGGCTCGATCTGACTATGATAATCGATGAGCCTATACTCGCTCTAAACCCATAAACTATGTTATTGCTTATGTTGCTGAAATTTAAAGCTCCTTCCAAATTTCCATCAACTGTTAGCCCTCGGTTAGAATGCTTCAGTCTGCGAAAAAACAGAGAAAAAGTTATGGAATCGTAATATCTATCGTATAAATTTTGAGGTATTTCTTTAGCCTCAAAATTCCCCCACGAAACGAAATCACGAGGATGAGTTTCTTTAAGGTCTGCATATATCGCTGTTTTAGCCTTATCAGAATAAATGATTCCAAAATCTTCTTTAGTCTTTTCGGTCGTCAGTCTTAACCTTGCTAATCTATCCTTTTCAGGCAGAAAAACCAAATAAAAATCTTGGAAATTTATAATCTCTGAACCAAGTGGAGTAATTGAAGTCTTACTCAAGGAATTAATGCCTCTTAAGTCTATAGGGAATATCAACTCTGCCTTCTCTAATACGGTCAAGGTATCACCTACACTACTCAGGCAGTTTCATGTATTCACATTCATCCCCATCCCTTCTTTTCTTCCAATTTGCAGGGCCTTTCTCAAATCCAGCCTGGTTCAGGATTATTCGGCTAGTTACCTCAAGCGGTTTATAGTTAATATTTAGTTCCCTACGATCAGACTGCGCTGCTGAACGCTCAAGCGATGGAAGGTTGCCTATTATCAATTGCGGTCCTCTATTTCTTGACAATTGAACATTAAGAAGTTCCGGCTCCATAAAATATATGGTCCCATAAATTCCGGTCTTGTATTCTTTTCCTAAAATTAGAACAGTGTTGTAAGACTCGGCGCCAAGCATCGATTGAGTAGTATTGAAACTAATTCTTGATTCCACACCATATTTTCTCGCTATACTAGCATACTTTGACTGGAACAGCATTCTCATTTGAAGGTACTGATCAACATAAGTAGTGATTATCGCCGTTTTTTCCCCAGTTAACACACTCAAAGCAATAGCCGCCTGTATTCCTATTTCTCCTCTTCTGGAATTATACAGCACTCCTTCTTGGTGAGAATAAGGGTCTCTAGAATTATCGTGGAAGAATATTAGTAGTTTCTCAGTGTCCAGAGCCCCTTGAATACTATCAGTCACCTGGCCTAATGATTCGCTTTCCTTGGACAGTTGCTTTGAAAGATTTTGATTAGCCTCATTTATTCTTACTCTGTCACTGAACAAATATTTTGATTTAAGTCCCCCAGAATAAAATCCCTCGCTAATCCCCTTATGTGTGGGTGAGGGAAGTCTCAAAGTGGTGTCCAAGAAATTGAAAATTTCTCTACTTAAGTTTCTTTCCGCTTCATTTAATAAGGTCTGATTATCTCTAAACTCATCAGCAGGGATGTCTAACATCCCTCTCAAAATATATGGCATAAGCAGCATCCTCTTGTTCGATGACTGATACGATTCTGATAGAGAAATTGCCTGCATTGGGTCTCCCACAATACTAAAAGAACCATCAAGCTCACCAGATTGGGTGATATCGTGAGCAAGAGCCTGAAAAGGGGAATGTAACGGAGATTTGCTCGCCTCGTCAACTAGAATGTGAAATTTTGGGCGCATTTCGCGGGGGACAAAAACACGCTGATAATTTGTCGTTATGATAGTTTTTACTTCAGGACCAATTTGGCGATTAAGAATTTCCCAGTCCGGCGAGAAATCAAATTGAGAGCCATAGACTCTAACTTCACGTTTTAGAGCTGGCAAATCATTTGATAAAGCGTATGACACAGCTACTTTCTGAAACATGTCCTTAACGAGTTCATTTGTCGGAGCAATGTACAGAAATATCTCATTGGAGTCCAGGCTGTTTCCTTGAGCACCAACCATATTATTCACTACATATGCAAACGTTGTCGTCTTTCCAGTGCCGGGAGGGCCATGTATTACGGACATTCTATGTCCCTTTACTGCGTATTCGATTGAAGAGGCAGCACTCCTATTCGAGTCGGATGCCATCTTAATGGAGATATCCTCTCCATTCGATGCTTTGTCAAAAACGCTTTTCGCTAATTCACTTATCCTATGCAAGTTATTTCTCCCTCCTTGAGCTTCTGACCATATAATTCTTGAGGACATCTGATAAAACCAAAACGTTATCACGTGCATCCTCATCCTCCTCTTGTGCCTCTTCATTCCCTGGCCATTTAAGATTTCGCTCCGTTTTTATCTCATTGATAAATTCGTCGCTTGTAGGAACTTTTTGCAAAATGGCATTTATTGCATTGCTGTCTGATAGCAACTCTTGAAGAGCATCGATCGCACTAAGCTCAATTTGGGTGAGATCAGCACCCACTTCTATCAAAAAAATGTTTTTATCGATTTTAAATTTTTTAATATATCGTTTAAAAATCTCAGCCTGGAATCTAAAGACCTTGCTTGGGACCGAAATTTGGTATTCCACCCGACCTTCTTTAATTTCTACATTCTGTATATTTGCGAACAATGACACAGCAAGAAACGGGTTCCAGCCAGTGTCCATCAGTGATATAAGTATCGTCTTCCCGCTCGGGATTACAAAGAAAGCTTCTCTTTCATTGCTTCTAATCTTTCTACTGGCACTGAAAAGGAAACCAGAACTATCGGTGCTTTCTTGCATAATTTCTGTTGGATCCAACCTTGAGACACTAGAAGGATCGGAACTACTCCCGTAAATGATTTGCGGTCTTTCGATCATTGTGGGCATGGTTCCGGCAGAGTATTGGAAACCGTTTCCTTTTGATATCCATGCAAGTGCAGTGGTAAAAGCTGGGTTCGAATAATATTTGAAAATGTTGTAAATGGATTTATAAGAACTTAGACTTTCTTCCTTTTTAGAAAGCACATTGTACCTAAGTTTCCACATATCTTTTTCGTATTGCTCTTGTTTGTTAAAGTCTCTACCGTAGTAAAAATGACAAGACTTGATCACTGGGCATATGGGCTTTCCTGTGCTTTGGTTAACACAAGGATATTTTTTTTGGCTTCTAGGCTGCCCTTTGTAAAGCTGGTTGGGCAGCACGACTATGGCATTTTGAGGCGTTTCACTCCAGTCAAATTTTGTTCTGCAAACCTTGGATGTATCAATCGACCCTCCTCTGGTTGAATTTGCCAGCAGTTCCGTGAGGTATTCAGCCTCGAGAAGCACGTCAGAAATCAATTTATTATACTTTTCGAGAGATACTTTCCCTGAATCATTTAATATTATGGGATTTGGGCTATGTACCCCATTGCTGGTTGGTCTAATAATTATCGGGAGTATCGAAATTTTGCCCTGCTTATCTGTAAGCAATTGCCTTATTTCCGATGCCTGATAATCCTTGTAAAGTCGCTTCCCTTCGATGAGGGAGTAAGCTACTACTTGGGCCTCTTCGTTGGAGTATATCCTTTCTGGGTTAGGTCCAGTCTTCCAGTCTATAACAATGGCTTTTTTATTTTTAGCGTCCTCAAGAATCAGATCTGGGATCCCCCTCATATGGAGGTCAAACTCTACAAACTGTTGTTCAGGAATCGGAATGAGATTTTCTAAAGATACCCCAAGAATATCGCACAGTTTAGGTAACTCAGATAACAGATTTTCGAACAGCTTTTGCGCCAGTTGGATTACATCTTCTTCTGAATCCTTTTTTCCATAGACCTCTATATATTTAAAATTTGATTTTAAGAGTTCACTGATGTTCTTTACATTTAGGGTGCCAGGAAAAATGTCTAGCGCTGTTAGGGCCATAAGTTGATGTACAGGCTTCCCTTTACCACTGAACCTATCCACGCTGTATCCCATCCAAGATTTTACGCCTATAAACTCGGTCAGTTTCGCGTAATACGCGCAGTATCCTACTCCCATTGCAATATTCGTCACTATAGGAATGTGGCCAGTCTTTTCCAAGAGATATGTTGAAGCCTGTATACACCCGGAGTAATTTTCTTTCATTCGACTCTTGATTAATCCACTCATATTTTCTTTTACAGTCTCATTTTCCAATTTAGGTCACCTTTCCTTCGTGCGCAATCTCACTATATTAGCAGATTGTCATATGGACTTTCAAATAGTATAGAGATGTTACCAGTTCCCATAAGACCTAAGGCAGCAATCATTTCTTATCCTCCAGTTTTTTTATATCATTCTTTAAAAAATTCCGAACTTCGGGTGGAATGTTCTCAAGTGTTACTTTTACTCCGTTAATTTCAAATGTCATCCTTATTTCCTTATATTCTGATTTTTCCATCCACTGGACAGTTCTAAAAATAAGGTCGATTAACAGCTCTTTTCCATACTTCTTGTGACTTGAGTACCTTCTCTTGAGTTCAGTCACGAAATCTAAACTCTTCAGCCCATTAATCAAGTCATCAAAAAATTTAATGTAAAGGGGGCTTAAGAAAAACAAAATTAGTTCAATATAAAGAGACCCCTGAGCTTTCGATATTTTTTTCACGCGAATATCTTCTGCAACCCGATTATCTAAAAGCTTAATGGCGGCACTAAATATCCAAGTTGATGCCAGCAGGTTCGCGTTGTTTATTATGAAAGATACCTCGTTTTTGTCTCTAATGGGAAGCGCTTGATCTACTGCTATGATTATCAGCTCCTCAGAATTTCATCTATTTCATTCAGTTTCTCTGCAACCCTCATTCCCTTGCCTGTCAGAGAGAACATGTTCTTGGATGGATAAGAAGAACTGTCAATCCTGCTTTTTACAAGGCCAAGTTCTTTGAGCAATACGATAGACCCATAACCCGAGTTCCTTTGAATACCTGAATCGTTCCAGATGTCGGATAGCATGTACTCATCCTTCCCATAAAGAAAAAGCAGAAGCCTGAGCATTCCTGCTTTCTTCTCAAGCGTTTCTATACCATTCAATATTGAGTTATAATTCATGTTCGCATATAGAATATTATATCCTATTTACTATGATAGCGAGCACAACTTACTTATAGATATAACAGCTATCTACTATCATAGGAAGTATGATATTATGTCAAAAAATACTTATTGACAGTTCCAGAAAGAGAAGCGGATTGGTTAGATTCGCATCCTGAAGTGAATAAGTCTGGGTTATTCAGGAAGACCGTGGAAATTCTGACGAAGAGAACGGAACCAGTACTCTCGAATGAGGATTCAGCAGATATTGTTCGAGGGGGATTTGTGAAATGAACAAAATGGCGGTCGTAGCTGTAGAACTGCCTATGGACTGCGGAACGGCATGTGGGCCCGAGGACCTGCTCAAGGACGTGATCGACGTAGACATGTAGGCTGTCTTCTGATGTATAAAAGCAGTGATACCCACGAGTCACAGAACGAATTCAAGGGTATGAATCCGGCGCTTACCATGATAGTCCGGTCGATCGAGAGGGTCAGGGATACTGACGACCCGGACAGAGTAATAATCAATAATAACTCGAAGGGGAGTATCACTGTTCTCGAGCGTCAGGGAGGCATTCCTGAAATATCTTCCGTTCAGGCACGCACTCATTGTAAACCAGTACGGAAGACCCATAACGGACGATGGCGGCCATAATGTCATCGACAGGATAGCCAAGCGGG
>JAKAUD010000232.1 GCA_021827885.1 Thermoplasmata archaeon
TGTTCTTTCCCTTCTCATTGCAAGACTGTTCGAGAAATCCATGAATGATGAGATGACAGTATCCGTGATTTCGGATATGTTATCAGAACTGAAAGCAATACCTGTCAAAACAGCAGACGGCATAATAACCCTAAGATCGGAATCGGAAAACGCAAGGAATATACTTGATAAGATGAAGATACCATACCCCGGAAAAGTATTAAATTCCGTACCAACATAATTTTTGAAGAATTAACATTTCAATCCGTGTAAAAGCACTTCTGCATGAGATTGCCCATTGACCCCCTCTCGAAAGTAAAGTGAAAGTACACTAACTTTTCCCACCGATAAATAACCAGTGACACCGTTGAATAGCATCTCCAGAAAGAATTTCATGATCGAGGTCTATCGAAACTTAAGCTGGAACAGAGATGTGGAGAAACACAACACTTACGGAAACATGAAAATTCATCATATTGCTGATTCTCAATTATAAAGAGATCGCTGTAGGAAGCTAGAAAACATAAATAACCTTTATTTTATCAACCCTAAAGGGCTCGTAGTCTAGCGGTATGATGTCTCCCTGACACGGAGAAGGTCACCGGTTCGAATCCGGTCGGGCCCATTTAGAAATATAAGCAGATCTAATTCTTAATGGGTAGGAAGGTAATGGATACCCTGCCACAAAAAACCTATAAGTGACAAACATTTTTCATTATCCAAGTTACGATAATATGAACAAGAAAGCTCAGTTCTTCAGAGAGATGATGAATTGCGAAAGTTTTGTAGAAGTTGGTACATTGCTATTTACAATGATTAAGGCTCTCAGAGTGCGATTATACCCAAACGAAAACCAGAAGGTTCTTCTGGAAAAGCACTTTGGAGCCAATCGATTCATATGGAACTATTTTCTCCAGAAACGAACATAATACTATGCTGAAAGCAGGAGGAACGTCAAGGTGCGGATGGATCAACCATGAACTGAAACTATCGGACAGGTTGTTCATCTGCAAGTCGTGTGGACTCGTCATAGATAGGGATCTGAATGCAGCAATCAATATACGAAATATAGGTCTCATAAAAGTAGGGTTGGACAGACCCGAATTCACGCCCGTGGAGATTGAAGCTCTACCCGGAAGGGCAATTTCGGTCGTCGAAACGGGAATCTCCCTGCGTCAGCGGGGAGAGGATGTCACGTATAGTCCAGTCTGCCATAGGCATTTTTGACAACCTTAAGCAACATGCGAAAAACCAATAAAAACCAGTATCACCATAACAATAATATAAATTCGCAGGAACCAGAATACTATCTTGATCTTCCTGCTAAACTGAACCTTCTTAACATGTATCTTACTATAATCTTCCAACCCCTGCGAAATTATGAACTTTTCAAATTCTTCTTCCCTTACTCCTTTTTTTTCATCGTTCATAGACATTCACATCCTCCCCTATCACAAGAATCCAACCAGGCGGTTAAATACCTTAGGAATGGCAACTGAAATGCCATAAAGCGCATTCATTACTATCAGGAAACCAATTATTGAAAATGCGATTATATTCTGCCACCTCTTGTTTACATCCTTCCCCATTATTTCCTTATCATTAAGAAGAAGCAGGAGAAATAACATGGCCGCCGGCATAAATATAGTAGCTATGACCTGCACTGTAAGATTAAGATATCCGAGCGGTGCATGTGGAATAAGAGTTATAGATGCCGCCACTGCAAGCGCTATGAAACTTGGTATATAAAAGCGAAGACCTTTTCGCGGAGGAAGATTTATGCTTTTTTTCCATCCAAATGCCTCACTGATTGCCCATGATGTACTGGCAGATATGGCGATAGCGGCAATGAAACCCGCCTCAATCAGACCCAATGCGAAAAGTTCCATAGGAAAGGTTCCCACTTTTGCTGCAAAGATCTGCAAAATGTTGTCTATGCCAAGATTCCCGTTGTTATCGGAACCGTACACGGTCATGCCTGTAAGTATTATTATGGCCATAGCAACTGCAACCATGACAGTCGCTCCGATGAGTGTGTCCCGCTGACCGTATTTTATGTCCTGTTTAGTCATTCCCTTATCTACCACAGAAGATTGTTGAAAGAATAACATCCATGGCGCAATGGTTGTACCAAGATTTGCTAATAGGACATAAATGAACAATGAACTCACTCCGCCACTTATTTTCCATGTACCAAAACTTCCAAGAACCTGCCCCCATGCAGGATGTGGCAGGAAAAATAACAGTGGAATAAATACAAGATTAAAAATCGCTATGAATAGGGAAACCCTCTCCCAGGTATAGTATCTTAAAAAAAGTTGAATTATTATTACGAGAGATACGAAAATAATAGCAGATATTAGCCGTGGAACCCCGAAGATCGCCATTCCAACTGTAATGCCAATAAACTCTGTAATAAATGTCAAAAAATTTGCCACTACAAGGTCTGACAATGAAAATGACCCCCAAAATTTACCATAACGTTTCCAGATAAGTTCAGCGTGCCCTCTGTGTGTAACTGCTCCCAGTCTTACAGTCATTTCCTGTACGAAATATGCTACCGGAAGCATCAGGACCATAAATGGGATGAAAAAACCAATACCAAAAATCGACCCCGTCTGGGCATATGTAATAACTCCCCCTGCATCGTTGTCAGCGATCATTACAAGTATTCCCGGACCAATCAGCATGAAAAAGAGTTCCAGTCTTGAAAGACGGGTGTGTTTTTCACGGTGGTATAAGATGTGGAGTCTGTCCTTTGCTCTATACCTGACCTCCACAGGCAGTGAATCTATCTTCTTTGTGAGCTCGGATCCGGTATGTTCAGATGAATGCTTTTTTATGGATGACATTTACATTCCCCCATTTTACTTGCTGTGTCGATATTATAATTTCCACAACATAGAATGCTGCAATGCTTAAAAGAGCCTAAAATTAGTGGATTTTTTTGAAATTCAATTGATGAGAAGCGAAGGCATTGACTGATCGTCGTGGTGTCGAAAGTTAAGATAGCCCACACTAAAAGCACACTGAGAATTATCTGGTGGTTCATCATTCATCCTCCTTCACCTTCCTTTTTTGGGATGATTCCATTGTATATATTGGTTTGTTGAGCTATAATGGCATGCGCGGAACAGTGAAAGAAAATAAATCCGGTCGGGTCCGTTTATAGCTATAAGTAGTCCATAAGATCACAATTCCCGAAGGAGTTGAA
The DNA here is from genome assembly GCA_021827885.1 of Thermoplasmata archaeon. Next base: position 3,194 of record JAKAUD010000232.1, read on the forward strand.
CATTCTAGATTCATAGCATGTGAAAGTTCATTGGGAGCGGCATCCCTAATTTTGTTTGATTTCTTGCCTAAATGTTATTATAGAAATCAAAAATGGTCTGGTGAATTTCATGTTTAGGAGGATTAATTATAAATCAGTGTCTCCAGAACTGTATGAAACAATGCTAGGTTTTTCGAAATTTCTGGCTAAAAGTACCCTTGAACAAAGCCTTGTTGATCTAATAGAGATAAGAGCATCCCAGATAAATGGGTGTGCATGGTGCCTGGATATGCATACCAAGGATGCAATGGCATCCGGTGAATCTCCTCAGAGAATTTTTCTTCTAAACGCATGGCAGGAATCCCCTCAATTCACTAACCGTGAAAAAATGGCACTTAAATGGACGGAAGCAGTTACGTTGATTTCCGAGGGCAACATAAGTGACGAACTTTTCAAGGAAGTCAGTAAAGAATTTAACGATGTCGAACTTGTAGAATTAACCGGAGCCATTATAGCCATAAATTCATGGAACAGGGCTAACATTGCATTTCAGATGATCCCTGGAGAATATGTATCAAAAAGGAAGAAAGATAAGGGCCGTAGCAAGAATTAGTCAATATACCATTTATTATACAATTTGCTTTGAATTACGGATTTTCAACAAATGTGGACGGGAATTCCTCTCTCGCAATATGGGGGATGAGAACAAGTGAGAGTATTTTACCGCTATCGAGATGCTGCTCAGTCCCCTGTCAGACAGAAGTGAATTTTCATGGAACCTCCCTTGAAAAAAGGGGGACAAGCATCTCTTCACTATTCAACCCTCCATGTACGCCTATCATTGTGTCGCTGTCGTTTCTGGAATCAATAAGTTTCATAGAGGAATCAAAAATGCTTGCCGAATTCTTTGGTATCAATACAATGTCACTTAGAAAACTTATGTCCTCTATCATACGTGTCGGAGTTCCGAAAAATCCCTCTGCCCTCAGCTCCTTGCTTGGGATAGGAATAAAGTATTTTTCATATTTCTTTGTCAGGTAACCTAAAGTGGTTTCCATCTGACCATCTTTAACCCTTAAGAATGAAGCTCTTGGATCGCCGACAGCGGGTGCACTTAGGAGCAATTTCAATTTTGGATCCGCAGAAAGGTCTATTTTTTGCCTCTCTTCAAGAACTGTATGACCATGATCCGCGGATATTGAGATGAACGTGTTTTTAGGCAGTCCTGAGGTTCTCAGCAGTTGCTCTTCAAGCAACATGAAAATCGACTCAATTTCATGGGCAGTATCTGGTGTGTATGGTCCGATCTTGTGTGATATCGTATCTATGGTAGAGATGTAGCAAAAGTGGAAGGTTCTTCTCTTTGCAGCCGATAAATTTCTCTTAAGAGATGTAATCATTTGGGAAATTGAAAGATAGGGCGATATTCTTGCCCCCTTTCCGGTAATCCTGGTAAGGCCGCTATTTCTAATTGCATACGGCAGATATAGGAAGGGATGGACATCGTTTTCTTGAAGCCTGTCGTAAATGGTTCCATGATCCTCGATCCATGGCATTTCATAGCCATTATCGAGGAGGCAATGTTCCTTTCTTCCAAGGGGCGTCAATGAGATCATGTTGCAAACGGTTCCTGCATCAGGAATATATGATGTGTATCCCAGAATCCTGTGGTCAATCGGGTGCATGTTTGTATGATAAGTTACGGTTGCGGTTGATGTTGTAGACGGAAAAACGCTTGTTATCAGATCAAACCCAGAATTATCAGTGAATTTGTTCAAATATTTCATGTTGTATTTTTCTAATGAATGCTTAATTGTGGAAAAACCAAACCCGTCAAGCAGGAAGAATATAAAGTGATCGGGATTCCCATTTAACCAATTCTTACGATTTTCTGCTCTTTGCCACTTGCCTATACCAAAATTTGCCAATATCATGCTGGGTATGTCCGCGATGCATCCGTTTCCAAAAGCGGGCTTCAATAAATCCATATGGCGGCTCCACCTATATCCATCAATTATTGTGCTAAAGTCTTCCTGCAAGACATTTTTCACTCATTATCGCCCCCAGATTTGAGCTTTTCTAAGAGTTCCGAAAACGATGTTATTTCAACAAAATTTACATCCTCAGTTTTGTCCTTCTGTAAGTTATTAAACCAAACCGGAATGATTCCGGCGTTTGCCGCCCCAATTATATCATGGGAAAAAGAGTCTCCAACCATTATAACTCTTTCCGGATTCACCTCCAGGATTTCCAAAGCCCTTTCAAAAAGTGTATTGCTGGGTTTCATCTCGTCAGCATTCATTGGGGTGAGTACTATGTCTACATAATCATGAAGTTTTAGGCGGGTTAATGTTTTTAACTGTATCTGTGGGTTTCCATTTGTTATAATGGCTACAGGAACTTTGTATTCGCTGCATAACTTGAGAAGGTTTATTGCATTGTGCAATAGCCTCCTTTTTTTCCAGAAAACCTTCCAGAATAAATTGTCATAATGTACTACCTCATCCTCGGTTGAATTCCAGCCATGCCGTTTTAAGATCTCATTCATCCTCAATCTTCCATCGTTTTTACATGAAATTTCCTTGTTGAATAATCGAGGTAGGCTCTGCGAAAGCAATTCCCTGAAATCTTTCTCCAATTCTTCCAGTCCTGTTTCATGAAGTCCTGGAATTTTCTCCCTGACTGAGTCGAGCCCCGCAAGAACCGCTTCTCTATAGCTTACAAGTGTATCGTCCATATCAATGAACAAAGCCTGGAGTTCCCTGATGTTCGGGATTATCTCACTATCCGGAGATTCCTTTGTAAAACTCATATGTTGATAACGGTCACATATTTATTTAATGTTTTCACTATAGAAAAAATATAAAAAATAGAGGCAGGTAGATATCTATATAGCTATATAGTTTATTTTCCAAACATATATATACAACAAAATTGATAATGTAATGAGATAAAAATGAGTTACAATGGAATATCTGGAATATTGAACGCTCCGGGAGAAATTCCGTGGGAACTGGTCCTGTTATTTTTTGGGGCTGGTTTGCTATTTGTTTTTCTGTGGGGAAAAAAGACCGGGGGGTTGGCAAAATTCACGACGGTTGACCTTATTTACATAGGTATGGGAGCTGCTTTTGCCGTGGTTTGGGAATTTTATATTGGTGCCTTTCTTGGCAAATTCATTCCATCAAATCCGTTCTTTGGAATCGGGTACACGGGAAGACTCATAGCGTTACTAATAGTAGCAGGACTCGTAAGAAAAGTAGGGGTTGGAATGATTGCCATGTTTATATTCAATCTCCTGAGCGACCTGATCAGTTATGGATTTAGCGGAGAACCGATGTATTTCTTGTACGAGATGCTGACTTATGGCCTTATGATGGATTTGGTCATAGCGGTTGCAGGAGATAACCTCTTTGGAATAAGATCGCCATCAAAGAAAGCTGCGGTGAAAAAAGAAAAAGCAGATGTGAATAAAAATACCACTTCGTCACACTTTTTTTCAAAAATTCCCGCAGTATACCTGGCAGCCATAGAGGGTATAGCAATTGGCGTTTTCTGGGCAGTTCCGGAACCACTTTTCTACAGTGGATTCATAGCTCCATTTCTTTACGGCGGGGTTGTTGATTGGGCGGCTATCATTTTCGGCATAGTAGCATTCATCCCCGGTGCAATAATAATAGGAGCTATTGGAGGCATTATCACACTGAGAATAGTCAAAGCGGTGGGGCAATGAAGGCTGTCGAAATAAAAGACCTGAGGTTTTCATATTTGGGAAACGAGGAGCCGTCCATTCAAGTGGACAGCCTTACCATAGAAGATGGTGAAACTGTACTTATCACCGGACGATCTGGGGGAGGGAAATCAACGCTTGTGAATTGCATAACCGGGATAATACCCCACATAACTCATGGCGAACTGGAAGGAAGCGTGCAGGTTTACGGCAAGAATGTGGCAGAAACATCACTGGCTAAACTTTCATCTGAGGTTGGCATAGTTCTGCAGAATCCCGAGACGCAGGTAATGAACTATGGCGTGGAAGAGGAAGTTGCCTTTGGTCCGGAAAATCTCTGCTTAAGTTCCGACGAAATAGTTTCCAGGGTCAACGAGTCCATGGAAATTACGGGCATATCCAGAATAAAGGACAGGGAAACTTACACGCTATCTGGCGGCGAAATGCAGCGAGTGGCTATTGCCGCTGTGCTTTCCATGAGGCCTAAGTTGCTCATACTTGATGAACCCACATCCAATATAGACCCAGAGGGAACTGCCAAAGTTTTTGATATTCTAAAACAACTCAAGGAAGAAAAAACCCTTATAGTCGTGGAACACAAGGTTGAAAGGGTTCTCCCCTTCGTTAATCGTATTATAGTGGTCAATGATGGAAAGATCTTCCTTGACATAGCCAGCCATGAATTAATACATCATGTTGACAAAATGCTGGAATTAGGCATTGAGGTGCCGATCCACTTCATCTATGCAAGAAAAAATGGAATAGATTTGGAAGACCTTGCATCAATACGCGAAAAATTACTGGAACTCAACGCTATTCCTTCCGCACCCTTGAGAGCTCCTGATTCAAACACATTAATGAAGGCGTCTGTGCATGTCACTGCCGACAACGGCAAAAAACTTGTAAAAGGAAGTATAGATCTCGAGGAATGCCATATATTGGCACTAATGGGCAGAAATGGGGCCGGCAAATCAACCTTCCTTAAGGGGATAATGGGCTTTCTTGAGACTGGCCTGAAATCGAAAATTGAAGTGGTGCTTGCTGGAAAGGACATAAGCAGGGAGCATATAATGGACAGGGGGCGCGAGATAGCTTTTGTCCCGCAGAATTTTGACCTGACACTCATAAACAAATCAGTGGAGAGTGAAGTTGCCTACTCGATCAAGAAGAGAAAAATAAAGGAATACAAGAAAAGGGTTGACGATATAATGGAAATGTTTTCCCTGTCAGAATTCAGGTATCGTGATCCACTCAGCCTGAGTCTGGGACAGAGAAGAAGAGTTGCAATGGCATCGGCTATTGCATCCGGCGTCAGGGTTCTAATGCTTGATGAACCAACATCAGGGCAGGATTATTTTCACAAGGAAATTCTCGGCAAGGAACTGACTAAACTTAAAGAACATGGATATTCCATAATTATTGTGACCCACGATGCACGGTTTGTGTACAAATACGCGGATCGTGTTGTTGTCTTCGACTATGGCGAGAAAGTTCTTGAGGGGTTGCCGGAAAGGGTCTTTCGTGAATCAGAGAAATACTCCGTTATACCTCCATCTGATTTTCTGCTGAGGGATTATAATGAACTGGTTAATTGTTAACCTGATTAGCTGGCTCCTCTTCTTTTTCGGGGCTGCATTCCCGATATTAATTGTGATAAGGGCAATAGGCCTTACTGGATTCATGAAAATTACGCGATTTGAAAATTACCACACATTTTATTATCGGATGAACCCGTTCATAAAAATAATGCTAGGAATAGTTATTACCGTCGTGGCCGCCCTGACGATATGGTGGATTGGAGCATTAATGACAGCAGTCGTTCTCCTTACATATCTTACGCTGAAGGACGGAAAAAGAAAATTCATTACCGGGTTTTTCCTTACAATGATTACAATAGTAGGAACAACATGGGCGTTTGCACCATACACTCCATACATTATTTTAGAGGAGGCATTCCATACCACTTCGCTTACGGGAATATGGGCATGGCCATCATATTTCACGGTGATGGGGTACCAGCCAGAACTGACAACGCAGGGTCTAATATATGGATTCCAGATTTCAATGAGATTCACCGCTGTTTCCTTGATGAGCCTTGTCCTGGTCATGACCAGCACCCCTTCGCAGGTGCTCAGGGCCCTCAACAAGATCGGGATACCCATTTCTATCACGTTTTCACTGGTTGTGGCAATGAGAACTATACCCAGAATATTTGAATACATTGATACCTCAGTAAAAATTCAGTTCATGAGAGGCCTGGGATCAAATTCACCAAGAGCGTTCAGACCGTTTTATATGTTGAAGGGTGCGATTTATGCCATAGTTCCAGTTATTGTATTCCTGGTCAGAGGAGCTAAGGATACAGCTATTTCTGCAGACACCAGAGCTTTCCGTGCATTTTCCAAGAGAACTAACATGAAACCGATTACTATAGAGGCTGTAGACAAGAAAGCAATTGCGATTATGACCCTCGTTTTGCTTACAACCGTGATGGCAATGATTATGGGATTGGGAAGGGCGATACCATACATGTAGTGATTTAAGGTGCTTGGCTGAGTGGGATCCTTAAGACCATTGAATTGTATTGCGGCAATTCAAATCCATCCATTTATACAACCATTTCTGGAGTTTTGCCACTGGGAATCAGATATAAGGAAGTGACAGAATCATTATTCTCAGACGTGGATTGTCTTTCAAATCTGCCGAAGGTTTCTCAAATTCTTCCATCGCTTTTCTTAGATATTCCTCAACAAGAGGATAATTTCCCATGTGTGTGTAGGAGTTTATCACTATAGCGTTCTGGTTCATGTATGCCTCCTTAAACTTTTCCAGGGTTTCGGATTCGGCATTGCCCAGCTTATCCGCCAGCATCATGAAATTGAATGAATAACCCATCATCAACGACCTGAAGAGGTTCCTTATCTCGTCGGTTGACATGGTGTTGAAATGTTCCCTAAGGGATTCTAAGTGAATGGTTGAAAAAAAATCCTGGTTAAGGCTGTGGAATTTCTCCACGTAGTTGTCCTTAGGGCGAACGGAGGGTTTGTTCAGTATCCCGTCCTTAACCATCTGCTTCACGAAGTGATATAGATTGGATCTGCTCACTGCAATGTGCGATGCCATCTGTGTGACAGTCATCTCTTCATTCTCAGCAAGAAGCAGGATGATCTTCATCTTGGTTGGATTAGAATAGGTTTCCAGCATTAGACTGTATTTGTCTTTTGGTTGCATACTAACAAAATCAATATATAAATAAAAAGCCTACGTATCAATATGAATTATACGTATGTACATGATTTGCATTATTGCTCACAACAAGGAGTTATCAGCAGGAAAGAAGTTTTGAGCACTATAGAAACAGGGGTGAAATAGCTGGAAACACCAGATATCAGTCCAGGTAAAAGATTGCCAATCAACAGAAACTTCAAGCTTTCAGCTGCAGAAACAGGAATTTCGAGGGCAGGGACTTCAGCATTCTCCATTGCAATCGTCTGGATAGCATTGACTCTTACTGGTTCCCCTATTATTGCAGGATTCGCCGAAAGCATGGTCAGCCTTCCGCTTTTCTTCAGCTTTGTATTTGGCGCATATGTGGACAGCCTGGCTTCAAAACGTAATCTCGCAATTCTGAGTTCCCTGATCAGAGCATTTTCAATGTTTGTACTATTCATTCCATTATTCTATGATGTTGCAATGTTCAGGATAATCGCAATATTTTCTGTTTCTTTCCTGTTGGGAATGACATCAGACATACTGAACTCTATCAGGTCAAGCTGGTCCAAGCAATTTCTGGCCGAGGAGCAGTATAAGAGAGGGACTTCAATGATAGGGGCTACAACATCCCTGGCTCAAAGTGCAGGATATGCCATTTCTGGAATACTGCTTACAATCGGCACAGTATCCACAATCTATGCACTCATCATAATCTTCCTGGCATCAACAATTCCACTTACCGCAATCAGGGACAAAGTGAGTGAACATAAAACAGGGATGGAATCCCTGGGCAGATCAATTTTGTCTGGTTTGAGGTATATCAAGGAATCAAGCGCCCTCAAGGGGATTATTGTGATAATGCTCTTTGCCAATCTTGCTTTCGGGACTGTCGGCATCTTCTTTGCATATCTGGTTGATTACGCGTTCAAATTGCCAGCCATCTACTACGGTATTTTGTTTATCATACTGACCTTCGGACTTATTGTCGGCTCCATTGCGGGTTCCAGGGTAAAGGGGAAAATAGGTTTCTACAACGCCTTGCTAATTCTCACAATGGGCGCCCTCCTGATTTCCATAGGTTTCATAGGCACAATCTACCTGGACTTTGCGGTAGTATTCATCATCGGTACTACAATTGGCATTGTTAATGTGATCTCTCAGACCGGGATACTTAAGAAAGTAGACCAAGGCATGATTGCCAGGGTCTATGGTGCCTTCAGCACCTTTGGCCTGAGTGTAACATTCCTCTCCGGTGGGATAGGCGGCCTTCTCATCGATTATATAACGCTCAGATGGTCATTTGTCTTCATAGGCGGGATTCTAGCAATTGTTGCAGCTGTCTCAGTCTTTTTCAGGGAGTATTACAACATAAGCATATGAGAGATGATACCGGGTAAAAGCAAACCCTACATTGAAGAAGAGATATCAATTATTAGAGGAGATTGGTTATGGTCACTTTCAAATTTGATTGTCAAACGCCGGGGGGGAGATTCGAACTCCCGAGCTACGAGAGCAACAGATCTCGAATCTGCCGCCTTACCAGGCTGGGCTACCCCGACACTTCCTTCTGGTTTCATTTTTTATGCGATTTAACTCATGCTGCTTGAAATTCCTGATTTGTGGCTTGTCCCGCGATCCAGATAGGTTTGACTCGTTTATTCCTGATGATCTGAACGCTTCATTTCAATCATGTTATTGAATGGCAGGAAATGCATCTAGCAAGGTTCGATATGAGCGTATTTATACCTGATTGCCAACCTGCCGGGCAATATCCTCAGAGGTATAGTCAACTACCCCTCCCTGACGGAAGGCGCTTGTAACTCTTATTAGGCTACAATAGGCTGATTGACTGCAGCCCTACTTTTTATGATGAGTGAGGCAACATAGTCTGCCTCACCACTGTATCCGCATTGAACACATCTGAAGGAATCCCTGTCCGGCCTGTTTCTCTTGTCTATGGTATGGCACACAGGACATTCCCTGCTGGTGTTATGCGGGTTGACTGTTTCTACCGGTACACCGGATATTCCTGCCTTGTACTCTATGTAGGTTCTAAGTTGATGGAATGCCCAGCAATTGCGTATGTATCGTTGCTTGTGCCTGACAACAGTTCGCTGGTTGATTCCTCCCAGGTCTTCAAGGGCAATCCCTCTTCCAGTGCCTTTTGCTTCCGCAACGATCTCTTTCGATATGTCATGGTTTACCGCTTTCTGAAATCTCTTCTCCTTTCCGCTTATCTTTTTCAATCTTCTCTTTGCACTTCTTGTTCCACGTTTCTGTAATCTCTGTTTGTGTTTTTGGTATTGTATTCTTTTTTTCTTGAGAGCATCTCCACTGTAATTCCTGTTATCACTGGTTGTTGCTATGTTCTTCACACCGAAATCGGCACCTATATAATCTACAGGTTCATATTTTGGTTCTTCTGGAACATCAACAACAACGGCAAGGTAGAATATGCCATTACTGTATATCAGGTCTGCCTGTCCATGAACCCTGCTTAATTTCTGCTCCTGGTATTCGCCAAATACTATCGGTATCCTGATTCTTCCATGGAGGGTATTCATTGATACCGAATCCAGACCCTTGAAGCTCAATATCCTCTGGTCATAGACAATGGAACCATGCCTGTCAAACTCATGAATGCAGGTACGGTCAATCTTATAGGATTCTGCAACCTTGCTTATTGCCCTGACAATAAGCTGGGATGGCAGCTTGTATTTCTCCTTGATGCTGTAATATACCAGCCTGTGCAGTTCATATTTATTTGGAAAACTGTGTTCAAACGCAGTTCTTGAAATATCATTGCATGCTTCGTTGAATACTTCCATTGTTTGAAGGAGTATATTGTTCTGTTCTGGTGTGGAAAGAATTCTAAGCATCAATGTTATCTGCATCCATGGAGGGATATATTCAATACACTTATAGTTTTCGATCCCAATTCCTCCCTAATCAGTAGATCAAAGATTTATTCTGTCAGATGATTGTCGGACATGAATCTACCAGCTTTAATGATGAGAAACATGCCCGACAGAGCCAATACCACACGGAATTACATAAACTTTGTGCAGTCCATAAAGGAGTCCATCAGCTTCGGAAATTCCAGGAGCGAGGATTTCACCCTCAAAACGATTTTGCTGGCATGCATGACCAACAGCTATGTTGAGGGATCATCGAAACTTACCGGCATATCCGGACAGACTGTGAGGAATCATCTCCGCAATAAGGATCCGGAAGGACTGCTCCAGATAAATGCCGATCTGATCGCAATGATGAAAAAGAAAGGCAAATTCAGGAAACCTCTCATTGTTGCCATGGACTGGCACGACGAGATGTATTACGGTGATGTTGAGACAGAGGGAATAATAGGCACCAAGAATAAGGCTGGCACCAATTATGCATACGAATATGCCACTGCTTCAATAGTGATGAAGGGAATCAGATTCGTCATTGCCGTTATCCCGGTCAAGGAGAGGACAATACTGGACATGGTAT
>JAKAUD010000140.1 GCA_021827885.1 Thermoplasmata archaeon
AGGTCCCATATCCTTCATGCCAACCCCATATATCTGACAGGCATAATAACACACATATATCTTCAGCATTCCATCTTCTCGCCCTTCTCTAAGATTCTTGGTGAAATCCGGGTCTTTCTTCTGAATAAGTTCCGAAGACTTCGTAGAGATTCTAACTTCCGGTTCCTTCAGAAAAGCTTTTAGACCATCCATGGTCACGAAAATAATTACTTCATCACCTATCGATGCCCTTAGTCCTGCCTCTATGGATGCAAACATTAGCCCAGAAAGCTCGTTTGTCCCCAGTATAATACCTACTTTCATATTTTACACCTCGATCGCATAACCCACAAGATCCATTAAGCCCTTAACCTTCATATCGACCTTGTGGAAGTCGAAAACAAAGGGAAATTGTGCCTTGTCTATGGCACATGGTGAAACCATGTAGTGAGCGCCGGTTTTCGCCGCAAAATAGGCCGCAGGCCAGCCAGCCCAAGCTCTTGACTCGTTCCATTCTTTCTCGTCTGCAAGAAGACCTGCACCAGCTCCACAGCAGAACGTCTTCTCCTTCGAGTACTCTGCTTCAACGGTTTCACGGACGACTGCGCTGAGTATTCTCCTTGGCTCATCAACCAGGTTGCCGCCCCTTGATAGGTTGCATGGATCGTGATAGTTGTAAAGATCGTCATTCTTGTTCCTGTCCACTTTGATCTCTCCTCTTTCCAGTGCTTTGTCCGTTAGTTGATGTACATGTTGCAGAGAGATTCCACTTTCGGCAAGTCTGTACCTGACGTAGTTATTAGCAGTCCTCCACCCGTGGCCACACTCTCCCCAGACAACCTCCTTGACTCCTCTCTTCACTGCTTCGTTAGCTACCATGTCACCGAAATTCCTCATGATGCGTTCGCTCACGAAAGTTCCGAAATTGGCAGCCTCCGCCGTTGCGGTTGAGATGGTCCAATCCTTTTTTAGTGCATACATCACCTTGGCATATCCTTTCAACGTATCATTGTTGACTATTATGTCTGCCGAAGATGGAACAAATAGCACAGAAGCTTTTGTCTTGTCCAGTGGAATGTCTATTTCCCTCCCAGTTTCCTCCTGCAGCTCTTCCTTCACAAAATCCACTGCCGATCCTATAGCCTTGCTGTTCAAGCCCATGTTATTTCCGGTCTTGTATACCTGCGCGAGGGTTGCAGCGACATAATCCGGCACCACTCCCATTTCAGTGAGTATGTTTCTCACGTTCCTTGTTATCTCTGCCTGGTCGATTCCCTGCGGACAGAAATATGAGCATCTCCTGCATTCTGTGCACTGATAATAGTATGAATAAAGTCTCTTTAGATCCACCGAATCCTTGTTTAATCTATTCCCCTTCCTGTAGAGCTTCCTGGCCAGGTTAGCCCTTCCCACAGGACTGTTGTTGACATCCCCGGTGGATATGAAGAAGTGACACTTGTCCAGGCATATCCCACACCTTGTGCAAGACTCCATGAAATTGACAAAAGCACGACTGCCTCTCAACTCCTTGAATTTATCTACGAAATGCTGTGGATCAGTTTGTTTTTCAACAGCAATATCTTTCAGCAAAGAATCTTTCGATTGTCTCGGATTGGTGCCATTTGCCCATTCAATATCTTTCTGTTTAGAGAGCCATTCCTCTGCTTTTCCGCTGGGGCTTTTAAGCAGTATATCGCGTATCTTGGGATTCATTGAACTTCACCCTGGTGAGATATGGAACATATGGTAGGGCTGGTGAAGAACGCATAGGGGTGAACAAGCTTGCTCAAGGGTAGATAGGCGAGCAGGGTGAGTGTCAGAAGAAAGTGCACAATGAAAATTGGGGCATATGGCACCGCGATTGGTGCAAATGAAAAGAGCGACAAAATGAAAGGACTGACCTGTGCATAAGCAAAATCAGCGGGGAGAATGAAACGCATAAGGATTCCAGTTATTCCGATTCCTACAATCAGCAGTATAGAAAAGTAGTCTGAGGCATTGCTTATCTTTCTAAGGTAAGGATTCAGAACCCTTCTCCCCACCAACATAAGACCAGACCCAACCATAACGAATGCAAGCGTGGTTCCAAGATATGCCCCTATGGCTTCCATTGTAATTTCCGATACTCCAGCTGCAGCAAAATATGGCATGAGAATCAGGTCAGAGTGCGCCAATATTATGATCCACAGACTCCAGTGAAATGCGAGCCCAGTGTATCTGACGAATGGATCATCCTTTGCACTACTGAAAAGAAGCATTCTGGACAGCATGTTTTTGACCGCTTGAAGACGGGTATTCTGTCCGGGGTAAGTGAAGAGGTTTGGATACCCAAGGTAGGTGTTTGTAGGACCTTTCTTCTTGAATATCCACCTCAATACCACGATAAAGCTACCAAGAAACATGATGCCCACTGCCAAATAAGCAAAGGTCACAACGGCAATAGTAAAAATAGTCAAAATAGTCAAAGTATTCCACCATCCTTCAAGGGTTATCTGCCACTTCCTTCCCTTATGGTCATGATTCCTCTGAGATCCAGGTACTCCATGCTCTGCTGGAAGAATGGCAAACCAGTCTTCATGAAGAATTTCTCCCAACCTATCCTATCGATCCAGTCAGATATGCGTTCCCCTTTCTTTGCATCTGCCTTCCATGTTTCAACAATCTTGCGAACAACTGCGACCGTCTTCTCATAGTGGGGAGGTTCGTTTGGCATGAACGGCACCACAATCCTTCCAAGCGTTGTCCCATACCTCGAAGCAGAGGCTTTTCCGCCTATAGCAATCGCATGACCGTCGGTCTTCTCAGGTGTCTGGAATATTATACCGGCGCATGCGCTTAAGCACAGCCCGCATCCGATGCATAGGTTTGCTCGGATCTCCAGTGTTCTGGATCCGTCTGGCAAGGGTTTCAGCTGTATAGCGCCAACCGGGCAGGAAAATGCCGTTCCCTGCATATCGCAGGTTTTAGCTGCATCAGTCACTACCGGAACCTCCGTATGGATGCCACTGATTGAGATGTCGGTGAGGAAACTCCCTCCGCAAGAACTTGGGCATCCGGAGACCGATATTGCAAGCTTGGAGGGTAGCTCCTCCTTATCGAAGTAATCATGAAGATCATTGGCAAGACTCTGTAAGATGGATGGCGCATCAGTTGCCGCAAGTGCACAATGGAAGTAGCCTGCACAGCTGGTCATATTCCAGATATGCCCTTCCCACCCGCCGACAGGAAAGCCAAGTGCATTCAGTTCATTCGTGAGTGTTTGGGCATCTTCCAGATCCTTGGTTATGAACTCCATGTTGAGAGCCTGTGTGAATCTCATGGAACCCCCAGCATACTTCCTCGCAAGCTCCGATATCTTTCTCATCGTTTCAGTACTGTATCTGCCGTTTGGAGTGGAACCCGCTTTTACGCTATAGACTTTTCTTCCTTCTGAATCCACATGCTCAATGATACCCGATCTGACGACGGTGTGGTTGATCCACTTGCCTATGGAACCCTTCAGGTAGTCGGGAATAAAATTGGAATATGGCCTTGGAGGACCCTCAATTGCTGTCACTGTGGCTCACCTCTTACAATCCTCTCTGGTATCTGCTTCCTGTCTTCCTCATTCACGGCGTAAAATATGTTCGTTCTGAGATCCTTAACATTCATGGCACCAGCTTTCATCCCCATCAGATCCAGGAAGCCTTTCATTCCAATTCTGAAAATCAGGTCTCCCATTCTTTCCTTCCTCGCCGCATGGTCACTGAAGACCTCCACAATCTTCCCTATAAGATTCATTGCCTCATCCATGGTGTTGACCCTCGTCAGAAGTTTACCGGTTAAGGGGCCCTTCTTTCCCCTGAGTTTGCCACCAACATATATAAGGAACCTCTTCTCCTTTCCGGGAGAAATTGCGCCTTCACCCTTTCTGAGGCATCCCATGCACTGGATGCAATCTTCTCCTTTTATTTTGATACCCTCTTCTGAAGCAGAAATAGCAAGAGTTGGACAGGATTGTATTATATCATCAATCTTCTTGCTTCCAAGCTTCTTTATCATCTGTTCATTGACAATTGGTGCCCCTTCCCAGGAACCCACGATCCCAAGATCTGCTTTTTGTGTGCTTCTGGCACAATCAAGTGGGCAACCTGATATCTTCAATTTCACCTTGTGCGGGAAGGTGGGGTATTTCGCGTAGTCGTTAAACCTGTCATAGAAGCTATCTCTGGCTTGCATCGTGTCAAGATTGGCATACTCGCACAGTGCAGCGCCGACACAGTTTGTCACGTTTCTGAAAGCATCTCCTGTTGACCCCATTTCGAATCCGGCATCCCTGAATTCCACTGCGAAATCCCTGACCCTTTCCTTTGGGATCCCTGGTATTTCTATATTGTGACCGGTGCTCAAGGCGTGCAACATTCCCACTCCATACTTATCTGCAAAGTCGCAGAACCCATCCATCATATCAGATGTCATGAAATTGCCAGATGGTATCAGGACCCTCACAACATTTGCACTCTCACCGATGTCTGGCCTGCTGGTAACCCTCATAAGGATGCCTGTAGGCACCCCTGGAACTGACACATACCCTCCTGTGGTGAACAGATCCCTCTTGAGATAGAGAGAGGCACCGTAAAGGTCCACAAGATATCTGGTCTTCTTTGCTTCTCTTATGAAATTTGGCCAAGGTCCCTTCTCTATCTCGCTAACGATTTCCCTTCCCTTCCTGACTTCCTCCAAGACTTCTGTCATGCTTTCACCTTCAAATACTGATCAAGTGCGTAACCTGTTCCAACGGCGTAACCATTCTTCCTGCAGTAATCTGTAAAATAACTCCTTTGATTTTCGTCTAAAACTACTCGAATCACCGGAATTTCACTTTCCTTTGCCTCGATTTTTTCGCATTTTCCAATTGTATTCACGCAATTCGGGCAAACCTGATCTCTGGTTGTGAGATATTTCAATCTCTTTGCACGAACTATGTTATTAACTTCCTCATCCGCCATGATATCGATTGAATATCCGCAAATCGGACAAACAAGATATATCATTCTTACACGCATCCTGTTGGTTTTGGTGCTCCTGCAAGCCTGCACGCACCCTTGGCCGGTCCCGTCGGAAACAATTGATATATCTTTTTCAGATCATTTCCCGTGTTTTTGACAACCATCCTGATTGGGGGGCAGCTGCCGAATTCCATATAGTATTTTCTAAGGTAATCTATGATTTTCCAATGCTCAGGAGTGAGCTCTGCCACTGACTCATCGCCCGCTATCGCTAATGCAAATTCAGGACACCATTCTCCCGGGTTGACAAGGAAACCGTCCTCGTCTATTTCAATTTCCTTTTCCCTTCCTTCAGCGGTCTTAAGTTTTATAAATCTCTTGTTTTCCGATGAATCCATTATCTACTCACCCTTAATTCTTTATGAAAAAGATGGTCATAAACGAACTACCGTATCTGTAAGGGAAAAATTGCTTCCTTTCAAGTTGTTCCATAACCGAGTGCGAGCTTCGTTAATTCTTGTTGTGATCCGCTTAAGATCTATTTATTCGACCATTAATTCAAGTTTAGGACACAGAATGCCACATAATCAGGATCATATCTCGTCATAGATGCAAAAACTCGACGGGTGGGGAAATGATAATAGCCATAGCTCCAGAACACAGACGCCGCCGCACTAATGGTACATTTTAGACGGTGGAGAGTTAGCCTATGCCAACTACGTTTTCTGCAGGACGATGCTTCTCAATCACGCCATTTTTTTACTTTTTCGCTGAATTCACCCTTTATTTACTGCTCCGAAAGGCAAAATACATTTCAATTCGTGAAATAGATCATAAAAAGAAAATAAATTAACAAGAAATATATTCAGTAATGTGAAGAATTTAAGCGGGCACATTTATTTTGACGATTCGTTTAATTGGAAAAGCCTCGAAAAAGTCTTTCCATTAATATTTGACGAAATAGCCGAAAAAGGGAAGCAAACTCAGGAAGAAATACAACATGATCAGGTCAGGCTTGAACTCAACATGAGGGAAATTCGGGAAGGAAAGAAACCGCTTGGATACAACTCTGAAAATTCCAGACTGAAACTTATTTTTCCCATTGATAAGAAAGAGATGATTATAATCAGAAACTATCCTTCCGAAGATATTGCAGAAATCACTGAAAAAATCGCAAAGATCCTAAAGTCCAAGAAAATTAAATTCAAAACTGATTTAGATAAGACCGTGCTTTCTGAAATAATAAAAAAGAGAAAATAACTCAAGAATTTTAATATGCTTTGAAAACTGATAAATAATATCCGGTAATGCTCAACGATGACGGAGGTAATGACACTCCTGAGATTCCTTGAGATAGTAGCCGGAGGCGTCATTGCCGGGATTATTGGATCTGTGACTGGATTGGGAGGAGGATCGGTTCTTGTCCCCATTCTTACGCTGTTTTACGGCGTGCCCATAATTTTTGCAACAGGTGCCAGTTTAATTTCAACCATTGCGACGTCAGCAGGATCAGCAGGAACATACACCAAGAAGAAGATTGCAAACGTTAAGATAGGTGTGGGCTTGGAAGTGGCAACAACTTTGGGTGCTATCGTAGGTTCATTACTGGTAACTGTTGTTTATAAATACGCCCTTGAATGGGTTCTTTACCTCCTCTTTGGCATTGTCATACTAACTTCCATCGTCCCTACTATAAACCGGGGGAAATATGAAGGAACACGAGTGGTGAAACCTGATTTTACCAGCAGAATTTTCCAGCTTCACGGAAAATATTACGATCAGAAGCAGAAGAAAACTATTGAATATATAGGAATTAGATGGTGGCTCGGAGAGATAATCATGTTCTTTGCAGGAATGCTCTCCGGATTACTGGGAATAGGGAGCGGCGCATTGAAGGTGCTTGGAATGGATTGGGCTATGAACCTGCCGATGAAAGTTACCACAACGACAAGCAACTTCATGATAGGCATAACTGCAGCGACGAGCAGTTCAATCTACTGGTATAACGGATTTATCCAATTTTACCTGGCAGCGGCAACAGCTATAGGGGTTCTCATTGGAGCCATAATTGGATCAAAGATCCTCCTCAGGATTTCCAACAAGGATGTGAGATGGGTATTCTTTGCAATATTGAGTTACCTTGGAGTGGAGATGGCACTTGAAGGGCTAAAAAAAGGAACGTTCATAAATATCCCAGGTACCGAAAGATTCTACATCGCCTTGACTATATCTGCCATATTGATTCTGTCCCTTTATGTTATTTTTAGGATTGGTGAAAGAAATGGACAAAAACAATGAAGATTTGACAAGGGTAATAAGCATAACGCTCAGGGCAGCAGTGATCATCAGCATGTTTTTCATAGTTGCCGGAGCTGCCCTGATTATGATCAAAGGCGGAGGTGATGGACATACCATATCTGAAATTAGCAGTTACAATTACAATTCGAACACCACATTGAGATCTAATCTCGTTCCATTATCAAATCTCCCCGCCGGTATATTTCACCTTGACGGTATTTATTTCATCGCCCTTGGGCTCTGGGTACTCATATTCACTCCAGTTATTGTTCTAATCAGTGCAGTTGTAGATTTCGTGGTAAGCAAGAATTACCTCTATGTCCTGCTTTCTGCAATTGTTCTGACTAATCTGGTTGTTGCGATATTTTATATAGGGCCATACCTGCATTTAACATCATGAAAGTCAAAATAAAATTAGAATTCTTCCCTTTCGAGAAATCGGGGGATGTTTTTTTCTACTACAAAAATATTATAAGATTTGCTAAAATTACAGTGTGAAAGTCTATGCTCAAGTTTGAAAGGGTTAAGATAAAATCAGAGGACCCCGATGAAAGAGTCAAGACTTTCGATGTTGAACCGATTATAGGATATTCTGATAACGAGGCTTATGCTGAGGGATCAAGGTGCATAGGCTGCAATATATGTACTCAGGCTTGCCCTGCCTCACTTGATATTGGCGGATATGTGAACAGTACAGCCGTTCATGATCCGGGTCAAACGGTGAGGATCGTCTTTGAGAATCTTCCGTTTCCAGCCATAATAGGAAGGGTCTGCACGCATTTGTGCGAGGACATTTGTGTACTCTATGATACCGGTGGGCCAATTGCCATCAGGCACATCAAGAGATACGCGGCAGATAAGTTTGAGAATTACGGCGACGTTCTCCAGCTCCCAAAGAAGAGATTCATAGGAAAACACGTTGCGATTATAGGAGGAGGGCCGTCTGGACTAAGTGCTGCTTATTACCTTTCAATTCAGGGAGTCAAGGTTACCCTTTATGAAGAACTTCCCGTTCTTGGAGGTTTCATGAGGGTCGGCATTCCAAAGTACAGGCTCCCACACGATGTCATAGAGAAGGAAACAGGTTTTATAGTATCCCAGGGTGTGGATGTTTATCTTAACACAAAGATTGGAAAAGATATTGAATTTGAAGAAATAATGAATTCACATGATGCTGTTTATTTAGGCATAGGTAACCACAAGCCAAGGATGACCGGTACTCCTGGCAGCGATGCAACAAATATAATGCACGCAACAGAATTTTTAAAACGAACGGCGCTTGAAGAGGAAGTGAATGTTGGGAAAAATGTAGTGGTGATTGGCGGTGGATTTACTGCTAACGATGCATCCAGAACGTCGATCAGGCTTGGTGCAGAAAATGTTTATATAATGTATAGAAGAAGGGACGTTGACCGGCCGGGGTATCCCTCCATGAATGCTGATGAAGAGATGGAAGAGACAATGGAGGAGAAGGTAACCTATATGTGGGAAGTCACGCCCTTTGAGTATTCAAAAGTCGGTGACCGGATTACCGAAGTTAAATACTGGCAGAATGAGATGGTTCCTGAAGGGAGAGGACGGGCCAAACCAGTGCCAAAGAAAGATAAAATTTTGAGCAAGGAAGTTGATTTTGTTATTGAGGCCACAGGGCAGGAATCAGATTATTCATTTCTCGGCGAAAAATACATGAGGATGCTGAAACTCACGCCACAGGGGCAGACCATAACTGATCCCAATGGAATGACTTCTATTCCGGGAGTTTTCTCGGGAGGAGATTCCACAAATATTTCCAGGGACTTGATATCAGCGGTCAGGGATGCAGATACTGCGGTTTTGGGAATATTGCGTTACCTGAATGTGATGGATCAGGTGAATGAAGAGGTTCTGCCATTCCTTGACAGATGGAAAAAATTCTCACCAACATATGCCAAAGCCATATACGCCGAAAGGCAAAAGTGAACTTTTTTGAGCTAATTAAGAGTTCTGTGCGTTTGGAAATAGTATTTATTCTCTTCCATAACAAATAATTCACAGGCAAATACTCTGCCATTTTCGAATGAATCTGAGATTGTTTTTAATGCTGCAGCCTGTGCACTAGTCCGCCACAACAGGATAAGGTAGTTCTCAAAAACAATAAAGTAATGTTGACGCCGAGAGGGAGATTCGAACTCCCGATCCACAAAGGGAACCAGATCTCAAGTCTGGCGCCGTACCGCTGGGCCACCTCGGCAATTCAAGAGCTTATCTTCTTAGCCTGTTGTTGGATCTTATAGATGGCCTGCTCTTTGCAGATCCTTTTCTGCCAGTTCTTAAACCTCTTGATTTGTATCCTGCGGAAGTCAAGCCTCTATACACTCTGCCAGTGTTTTGAGGTTCAGCGATCCAAGAAATCTTCTTGTCGTTGTATATTTCCGGAACATTCTTGTCTACAAGTATTGCCTCATAATATTTGTAATACCCGTCCTCTCCAACATAGTAAGAATTCAGGACTTCCATATTGGGATATTTATCAGCGATTCTTTCCTCAGCTATCCACTGAAGACTTTTCTTTCTCGTCAATTTGTTATATGCCATTCTTCTGGGCCTTCTTCCTCCCATAATCTTCGGGCGGTTGCTTCCTCCTCTCCTGACTCTTGCCCTTACTATAACATAGCCTCTCTTTGATTTGTAACCGAGATTTCTGGCCCTATCCAGTCTTGTGGGATATTCCATCCTCTCCATTGCGGGACCGTTTCTCCAACCTACCATTCTCTGCTTGTGAACGTTATAAATCTCCGATTCCTTAAGTGATTTCCATGCTTCTTTTACTACGTCGTATGAACCTGATACTCTATCCATCTCTTTCTACCCTGTTAGAATATCCCGCATATTATTAAGTGTAATAAATACCTTTACACGGTTGAGGATCATTTATTTTACATGAAATAATGTGTGGTTATTGAAGGGCTCAATAACGAGGAAAAGGTACATTCTGGTTTTCTATGGCGATAATATAGAAGCGCTTTTGAAGATGGAAAACTCGCTGATAAGGCTGTTCAACATAAAGAAAAAATTCAAAGCAGATGGATTTTATATATTTCTTACTGACCAGTTCAAGAAACAAAAGATTTGTTCATTCATAAACCTCAATTGTGAGGGGATCACTATTGAAACGGTGAGCGGAACCATAAAAAAATGCAAAGAGAAGATAAAGAATAAAAGAAATCAGATCGAGATTGCATGAAGGGCACAATTTCCCAGATAGCACTTAAGGCAAAGTCTTATCGAAATAATAATTACCCTAAGATCTCCATTTCCTTCTCGTCAAGGCCAAGGGCGTTCATGAGTTCGGCCCTGTTTTCTTTGGATGTTGAGGCGATTGCTGAGTAGAACCACAGTAACTTTGAAACCTGCCCCGATGATGAATGCGTGAGCAATCCTATTTTTCTTAGAGTATTCTTTCTCATGACCCTTGAGCCTTTTGATCTCGACATCCTCATGATCATCGAAGGAAATTCATATTTCACGAATTTTTTATTTACGTTTGAGATGCCGTTAAAGACTCCTGCGGAAATATCTTCTGCGTAGGTTCTATAGCGAAAGTGCTGTTTTTTCATAACCCTTCCCAAGAACATATCTCCATCTGACAATATCCGGAATGCGTTCATCAAATCCACAGGATCTTCAGCCTCCTTTGGTAAATTCTTGTCTATCCACAAGATAAGATCAGATGTGTCGAAGTCCTTATCCTTAAGCTTGTTCAGTATGGTTTCATAATTTCTACCCCTGAATATCTCCTTCATGATTTCAAAGATAGAATTTGTAGAATCCCTCATTCCCTCGGCCAGATTTTCATCCATTGAACTGTTACTGTTTATTGATATTGATTGAACATCATTTATTATGCCCCTGATATCAGGAAAATTCCTTTCCAGAATTGTGCTCACATCACTCTGCGAAATCCTGAAACCATTTTCTTCTACAATCTTCATAATGTTGGATCTTAATTTCCTGACGTTCTCGTTGTAATCAATATCCCTCTTCCTGTTGTAAAGTTTGAATTCTATTGTCAGGGAAAGGTTTATGATTTCCGACCCGCTGGATTTCCTTCTGAATCCATAGTAATCATTCATAGTCAATATGATGGGATTTTTTGTATTTTTTATAACGTTTAGAAGTTCATTCATTCCACCTGTGTCCGAACCCTTGCCGTTTCTTCTTGATTCTATAAAATTATCTGCTTCGTCCATGAGGATTACTTTTGAAACTACTTTCCTTTCCATGGAGAATAGGTCCATATAGACAGATGCAAGCCCTGCTATATTCCTTATACTCTGGCGATCCCTGAGATCCGATGCATTCATTTCTATTACCGGAACGCCGAAATCATTGGCGATGGCAAAGGCAGTAGTGGTTTTTCCAATACCGGCTTCTCCCCATAGGATAAGTGCATTCCTGGTCACTTCGCCTTTCTTCCATGAATCCACCCAGTCCCTTATCTTGATCCTAATGTCGTTTGCCATGAGGGTGTCTTCAAGGCTGGCAGGTCGGTAGAAATCATTCCAGAATACACCGTGCATTATTCTTTTATCAAGCCAGCTTATTTAAATATTCTTAAATTCCCTTTTCCCCGGAATCCTGTTTTTCTCCCCCGGTTATTGCAAATCTTTTAAGCTTGATAACCTTCACTTTTATGTGAGCACGAAAAACACTCTTGCATTCAGCCCGTTAAGGGTAAGCTTTGCAGGAGGAGGGACGGATATATCTCCGTTTGCAGAGAAATATGGTGGAGCTGTTATAAATTCCACAATAGAGAGGGGCGTTTTCCTAAGTTATACGCAAGACAGCTATCCCATAGAGATATCATCCAGGGATTTCCTAAGAACCTTTATTCTGGGAAACCACGATGAAGATAATATTCAGAACAAGATTATAGAACTGCTTGATGAATATGGGATCAGAAGCGGTAGACTCTATATTTCTGACGAGGTTCCCCCTGGTTCCGGACTGGGTTCATCATCTGCCCTCATTACCGCCCTCCTGAAAATAATCCATGAAGTAAGGGGTGAGAGAATTGACTCCCTGGCTCTCGCAGAAGAGGCATACAGAAAAGAAAAGGATTTTTTCGGCATAACTCTCGGAAAACAGGACCCTTATGCTATAGCTATTGGAGGGTTCAAGTATATGGAGTTTAATCCTGATGGAATAAGAACCGAACCTTTCAGCGATGATTCAACAGTCAAATTCATCGATGACAGGATGCTTCTCGTATATACTGGAAAAACAAGGGAGAGCAGCGCAATTCTCAGTGACCAGGTCTCCAAATCGGCTACCGGAGATCAGGATACAATTCAAAGGCTCAAGGAACTTAAGGATATCACGCACTTAATGAGGAATGCCATAGTAGAGAGGAACTTCGACAGATTCTTTACCCTGATAAACCAGGGATGGAATGTTAAGAAGAATCTTGGAAAGAATGTCTCTTCAGAGAAGATAGAGACGATAATTTCCAAATCCATATCCATGGGGGCAAAGGCTGCCAGACTTCTGGGAGGCGGAAATCAGGGATTTGTCCTGATAATGGCTGAGCCCGAGAGGCTGCCATTTATACAGATTGAAATGACCAAATTTTCCTCCTTTGTGACCAGAATCTCTACCTCCGACAGAGGCACCAGAATCATAAGGCTCTAGGAAACATGTTCTGTGTTGCCGTCTTTAGTCTCCTGAAAAAAGTTTCCAGAGAAGAAGTTTTCAAGGATGCGATAGGTTAACCCCCATATAATTATCTGACCCTTCACCAACATCGGACCTCTTTCCGTATCGGTGACACTATGAAATTCCGTTATATTGACAAAATTGCCCCATTCTATTTCCTCTCCTATGTGAATGTCCTGTTTTACCTTTAGTCTGAAAATAAACGGGTGGACGGCAATACCAATTCCTCTTCTTGGGGTGATATGCTTCAAAGCGCCAACTGGTTGAATGTAAGCCGTTTCAATACCGGTTTCTTCATTGAATTCCCTGATTGCAGTATCCATCAGGTTTTCTCCACCCTTTGCATATCCGCCTGGAAGGCAATAATCCCCCGACCATGGATCGTCATCCCTTTCTTTCCTTTTTAATAGAATGAATTCATTTCCGTATAGAACGAGGGCCACTGACGCATATTTTTTTAG
>JAKAUD010000240.1 GCA_021827885.1 Thermoplasmata archaeon
ATGTCAAATGCCTCCTCTATCCTCTTCGGCGCAAAATATTCAAACGAGGATGGGTTCATAATTGCCTAACGAAAGACGATATTTAACGTTTACGAGCGTGAAATAATGGGTTTTTGGATCATGAGGAGATAGGGTGAGCTCGGTACGACCCCTAACCCTCTTGAGCAATTTCTCATCTCCCCCCTGCTCTTCATCAGGGATGTCACTGCGCCGATGAATGCAAGTACTGAGGATATCAACATAACGATACCGAAACCATTGACAAAACTCTCATAGAATAGAGGCATGATTGTTACTTTGGTTCCGGAAAACATTCCGATTATGAGTGATCTGGGCATGTAAAGTGTGAGAACCATCATTACAACAACAATACTCGTCATCTGCCCGGTGAATCTCATCGTGCCAAGGAACCCCGAAGTTATGCCCGAATCTTCTCTTCTTACCGAACACATAACGGAATTGGTGTTAGATGAAGAGAACAAACCAAACCCAACGCCAATCATCCTCAGGAGAATCATTATGCCGCCCCGCGTTTCGTGAACAAGAAGAAAGAGCTGCAGGAATGACGCTCCTATTATAACCATGCCAGATGAAGCTATCAACCTTGATCCGAGGTTGTCTGTGAGTTTTCCGGCAACAGGTGAGAGCAAGACCATCAGAACCGGTTCGGAAGTATTATCAATCCGCTAAGGAATGGACCTACAAGCAGGATAACCTGAAGGTATATTGAAAAAACGAGAACTATTGAAAAGGTGCTGATGAAGTTTAGGAACGCGGTTGCATTCGAGGCGACAAAAGTCCAGTTTCGCCTGAAGACCGACGGTGGGATAATTGGGTTTTCCGCCCTCGTCTCGTAATGCAGGAATAGGATAAGGAAGAGAAGTGATAGTTACGGAAAGTAGACAAGGCGCAGGTATCCGAATATGTCGCCAAATGCTGCATAGGTTGTCAGCAGGACGATGAACAGGGAGAATGTTGTGTTCCTTGGTCCACCGGGTGTAGGTAAAACACATCTGTCAGTGGCACTGGGAATGAGGGCACTCCAGTCCGAAATTATAACGTATTACATATCTGCTGTCAAGCTGGTGCAGTTTCTGAGGTAGGAATACCTGAGAGACAGGCTTAACATTCTCCTCAGGGCTATTCAAGGTATGCGCTCATGATAGTGGATGAGATCGGTTATCTCCCATTGAATCGCGAGGAGTCGAATCTCCTGTTCCAGTTTGTCTCGTACAGGTATGAGAAATCATCCACGATATTCTCCTCAAACAAGTCGTTCTCAGAATGGGGTGAGGTCAATGGCGATCAGGTGATGGCGTCAGCCATCCTGGACAGGATACTGCATCACTGCACAGTGTTGAACATCAAAGGTGAGTCTTACAGGCTCAAAGACCGGCGGAAGGGCAATCCTCCGCCTTACGGGGAGAAGTGAAAAGGAGATGGAAAACATAAATATGGGTGGACAGATTTCATCTGCCGATTTTGGACAATTTTCACTTGGCGTTTACACTAACTGGTCCTGCATTTTTCTCTCCTCTGAATCTTAATTGTGCAGGACTTTTTCAATTTTACAGCAGATTAAATACACTATCATTGAATAGATTTATTTCATTAATATTAACAGCGAGATTACGAGCCAGTTTTTAGGTCTTCATAACTATTCTATTTCCATCCTCACAGTACTTAAGGTGAAGACACTTCTTGCATTTGTTAAATTCTGGTTTTGGCTGCAGAATCTCTTCTTGGTAAATACCGTTAAGTTCCTTAATCTGAGATTTTATCGTCTCCATAGTTTCTTTCTCTTTTTCTTTGGAGAATTTACCTCTTATCCTTCTGCCTGTCCTTAAGTTAACGACCTGCAAGATAACTCTTTCCGGGTCTATGCCATAATAATGGGTAGCCCATAAGCCATAGGTTGATACCTGGAAAGATTCGACAAAATCATCATGGGTTGTACTTGTTTTCCAATCAGTTATTACAAGATTTCCAGCATGATCTTTGGTTACAAGATCAGGTTTTACCAATAACCTATAGCCTTCAATATTTAATTCAAAAAGTCTCTCATGTGTAACATACCGGTCATTAGCGAAAGTCGACCAGATATAAAGAAAAAAATTTTCAAGGAGTATATTGAATGATCTTTCAATCTTTGGTCCAAAAGTGTCATCGGTCTCTGTTCCATTTACGTACTCTGTTATAATATCATTCCTATTCTTCCAAACCTTTCTTATAAGGCTAATCCCGACCTGCTTTACTTCTTTATCTGAGACAGAGTTGTCTTTGGTCCACATATCTATTAAAAACGAAATTGATTGATGTACAGAAGTCCCAAGCAAAGAATGCAAAGGAACAAGATTTCTTGGCTCTCCCTTCGAATGTTCATCAAGCCATAAGGCCTTTGGACAGCTTTCAAATGCCCGAAATCTACTGAAAGACCAGGTTTTGTCTGCCATATCGATTCACACATTCAATGAAGTTAATTCAAACGACTCATAATTCGGCCTGCAACAGTAGGCAACGAATGAAGCAATTCAAAATCAGAGGCATAAACAACGGAGTTTGTTGTGATCTGGGTTTGTGTCATGCATGATTTCAAATATACTTCCACTTCCTTCCCATTTAACTTAACACTTAGGTTGGCAGATTCACTCTGGCTTTTTGTTTGTAAATTTACGTTCATTAACTTTAGAGTCTTGTCGAGTCTGTTTAAGAATATTTTGGTATGCGCTTTACTTGGAACAGGCATTGCTCCAGTTGACAGATAATTTAATAAACCTAATGCCAAATTCCTATCTAGCTTTTCGTGCCAAATCCTATTCGTATAAGTTCTAAGACAAGAAGGGCAAGATTGTTCGCATTCGCATTCAGAAAGTAATGATTTAGTTGCCTGCAGAACCTCCTCAAATCTCTCAAAAACACTTCCAGAGAACCCTGCTCCACCTGAAGTTGTATCGTATAAGAAGAATTCTACATACCCTTTTATTCCTTTATTCGTATCTTCCGTAGTAGCACCTAGGATCCTATAATTTCCTGATAATTCTCTAGGATCTATTGTGAGTGTTCTTGTTGCTCCTATGACCAAGGCCTCAGAAAGTGATTGGCAGGCTGTTTCGAACCAAGGCTCATAATATTCAAATATTAAGTCGCCGGTAAATTTTACCCTTAGTACGGTAATATCAGAGTGAAAAGAGAAACCAAGAGATGTCACTATAGGAGAACTTCCCGGGCACTGATTGGATATTCTCGATCCTTTGCTATATACTGGATACGGTCGGTTATGTGATTTAGATAATGTCTCCTTATCTCCAATTGTGCCACATTCTGTGCAAATCATGAACCCCTCTTCGTTAGGACCAAAATTAACAACCTCCAATTCTTTGTCTCGGCCGTGATATACAATTCCATGTTTTGTCCCAAAAGAGTTGGTAATACCTACATCTTCGTTCTCATTTGATGATAGAGGAAATTTAGCAGCTTGAGCGTAAATTCTATCCTTCTCCTTCTTTTCGCCTTCTACAACTTTCCTGTCTTTAATTTCAGGTGAAAATCCTTCTGGTTTATATATTCTCACTGACTTTATCGGAGCTTCACAAGAAGTAATTCTGCACTTCTCATTAGACTGAGACAAATCAACATTATTTTCTGTTAGAACGGTTTTGCACCTTGTACAATAATTCAACCACTTAAGAGAATTCCACTCAACTTTTCTTGCCCTATTAATAGAGTCTCTTGGAAATGATAAATAAAGTCCATAGGAGGTATATGTTTTCTTATCAACAACTATCTGTCGGCTTGGAACATATTCCGATAAGGCTTGTTTGAGGTCCTGTCCAATTTCATATTTCGTTTTAACTCTATTCCCAGTAGGATTATTGTCGAATACAGCAAAAGTACAGACGTCTATCGGAAAAGAGAATGTAGGAAGCAGAGCAGAGTCCAACAATGCTGAAAGTAAGTTATAATCCCCCTCATCGGTTGAATTCCAATAATTGGTTGTTGACAATTTAATCAAAGAAGCAACGAAGTTAGTGGCAGTTTCCCTTATGAAATCCTCCTTCCAATACGGATTATTAGAGCGAATCCCTTCCAAACTATCGGGAAGAATTGTTGCGAGGTTCTCAGAGGTACCCGATTTCTTATCCAGGACCTCTTTTTGGACCCATCCCTGAAATTGCTTTAAAGAAAAGCTCCCATTGCCCACGAAAAATTCGGCAGCAGATCCTAACGAACTAAAAACATCTGCTGTTTGCGCAATTGGAGCTTTCTGAAAGAATTTTTGAATTAAAGTCGCATTAACATGTCGCTCTATTATCTTCTTATTGTTTATGTAAATTATTGGTTCTGCATTTTGTGCCCCGATTAAAAGTTCCGGGTGATTAAAATTGTAAGTTTCGTAGGGCGAGTTGTCCGCATAGGTTATTATAGTAGACAAGGAAGCCCCCCTTCTTCCTGCTCTTCCTGCCCTTTGCTGATAATTTGTCGGCAAAGGAGGGATTGTTCTCATACCCACTCCAGTTAAACTTCCAATATCTATTCCAACCTCCATAGTTGTCGTAGAACTCAAAATATCAACTGGCTGTTCATTTGTCTTCTCATTTATCATGATATCTTGAAAAAGTAGTTCGTATCTTTCAGACGGTGAAAATATATCAGATACATCCTTAGAAGATATCTGAGCTGAATGCTCTTCAGACCTTAATGTGAATGGTTTGCGTATCCCATTAAATATATCTTTGCAAGGATCTCTAAACAATTCTTTTCTAGCTGTTAGATGCATATCGTCTAATGCAACCTTTTCAATCTCTCCCCCACATTGTTCACATCTTCCATTTATTCCTATTGGAGTAAACTCATGGCAACCTTTACATCTATACCAATCATCGAAAAGAGCAGGATGAAAAGAAACTGCCTTCGGGTTAAGAAAATATCTTTGCTTGCCGTTCACATCAAAGAGTCTTGGTATTCTCATTCCATTAATTTCATGAGTCTTGATTAAGCTCATCCCAAAAGTCTTGATTTGATCTTGTGTTAGTTCAAGATCAACAAGTTGAAAAATATCTTTGGGAATTAACTCGTCATTTCCTAATCCTTCTCCGCCTGATCTAGGCCAACCTGTAGGTTTATTAAGGCTTTGTCGTGTCAGCTCTCTGTCTATATCGCTAATATGATCTTTGTCAAAGGCCTCTTCAGAGAGCGCATTTTGTATTATATGAAGAAGCAGACCTTTCAAGATGTCAACCCCAATACCAACGTTTTTCGTTTTAATAGCTTCAAATACTAAATCGGAAGGTTCTACATAGGCTGTGAGTACTGCCCTCATGGAATAGTATTTGTTCCCCAATAATCTTAAGAATGCTCTGTTAAACTGTGATGGTCGCTCGCTGTTCATTCGGTCGTAGAAATCCTCATCTCCAATTAATTCTTCAACGGTTTCGTTATATTCTGCTGCTATCTCTTCAAGCATATTTTTAGAAGTCTCGAACAAAGTCCTTGAGCCTTCATAATTGTCTACAGAATCTTCATCATCAAAGAACCCAACATTGTATTTACCAGAAAGTACCAAGAAAATAGGATATAATGAATTCAAGGTCTTTCCTTGAGCAGTCTTAATGACTTCCATTACCATTTCTCTAAAAGAATCTCTCTCTACGGATCTCTGCAAATCTCTGGCCAATCTTGCTGCTTTTTGCCTTCCATCTGAAAAGCACAAAACCTTTTTACCTCGATTCGGCAAATTTTCTTTTTTTGGGTCAGGCGGCTGGATTAAAAAAAGTTCTTTGGTAATATTCGCGAATGGCTCTTCCCCCTTGGTTTCAAGATCCATTATTGATATTTCGGTGTTTGAACCTCTTCTCTTCCTTCCACAAGCTGGGCATCTCTTCCAACTCCAGAGTGTGCTGTAGTTGTTTGACTCTGGATCAGTCATTTCCTGAGGCATCCATACTGTTATGAAATCTGGATCGTCTTCTTTATTAGGGTCTTCTGTGATGTGACCAGTATATATATTCAAGAAACTCTTTGGTGTCCTATCAAAGAGAGAAGATGGCCCCTCTTTACTTCTGTCCGGGTCCTTACGAGGTTCCTCCATTAATATGTGCAACTCATCGTATTCACTAGCTGCAGCGTTTGTATTGTACTTTCCCTTTTGAATCTCGTCCCAAAGAAATACCATGTCCAACGCAGCATCTGTCGATTTTCTGTACGCCTTAATATATGCAGACCCGCAATCCCTGTCTGTCAGAAGTTCGAAAACACGTGCACCACATTCACATTGGAATCTTGGTTCTGTGTACATTTTGCCTAATAGTCTGTTGTTTTCATCATTCACCCTCTTAGCGTTACAATTTGGACTTACGCAAATATACAATTTTGGTAAACCCTTAAAGAAAATGTGGATTCTTGAAGGTAGTAATTTCTCTCCACCCTCAAGGGTAGCTTTACTTGAGAGAAGTAAAATATTGAGTGTTGCATCTTCAGAAGTTCTTATGTTACTATTTGGGAACAGGGTTTTACTGAGAGAACTAAGGCTAGTTGGTTTTTCAGTTATCCTGTCATATAGAGCCCTAAAAAGTCTTTCGCTAATTAGTTTCTCACCTAATTTATTCCCGAAGTCCTCACTCTCTGGAGAAAATTTTAATTCCCATTTTAGGCCATCAACAATATCATGAACCACTTCATCCGTATCATCTTTTAAGGTAGTGAGACTATCAATATCAAGGTCATCGAAAAGTTGTGTTCGGGCCTCTAATTGTATTCTTTCAGCTGTTATGACTTCAAAAGTATGCCTGTCAGCACCAGTAAGACTAGAACCAAATAATCCCCCCATATTCTTCAATTTTTTCGGATCTCCCAGTGAGGCGCTACTCAAAATGAATCTGACCCTATCTTGTTCAATACCTAGATGATTTAGCAGTCTTCTAACGAGCATCGCTACTTCTGCACCCTGTGCTCCTCTGTATAAATGGGCTTCATCTATAACAAGGAGTAATTGATTTTTCTCATCTGCGTTTAACCATTCTCTTGTACTCTCAAAGAAAGGTTGTTCAATGGGTCTCAGAAGCATATATTCAAGCATCGAGTAGTTTGTAATCAGAAGATCTGGAACTCCCCCATTTTTGTTTGGAAATAACATTTCCTGTCTTGTATATAGTTCACTGTCGCCAGGTTGAGTCCTGTATCTTTCTTTCTTTGTTCTTCCACTACTGAATCCTTCCAAATCTTTTGTCGGGATGTGACCTTTCTGGTTTAACTCTTGATAAAGGTCTTTATTTTCTTTCTTGAGTTTCACAAAATAGTCTATGACCGGCCTAATTCTGTAATCGTTCTTCTTCTCGTCATAAACTCCGTGATATGGGGTTCTGCTAGTATACATTCCAAATTGTATTTTTCTGCCAAACATTCCTCGTATCGCTTGAGAACCAGAACTACTTCCGAATAGCCTTCTTATCCTTGCAAGTTGGTCAGCAACAAGAGCGTTCATTGGATAGAGTACGATGGTTCTAACCGCCCTCATTTTATTGGATATTCCCCTACTGGCTTCTTTGGCCAACATTCCAATTAATGAAAAGAGAAATATTTCCGTTTTCCCGGAGCCAGTACCTGTGGATATCACTAGGTTCTTATTACCAGAAAAGAAGCTTTCTAGCGATTTAAACTGGTGTTCATAGGGTGGAAAAACCAATCCTCTATTTTGTAGCTCTTTCAATATGGTTTTTACACTATTTTCAACATCTAGTTCGTCGAACCCCTTTCCAGATTTGTATCTCGGAGACCCTTCTATCCAAGGTTCAGTAAAAACAGTTCCCTCTTCCATCAACTGTCTTCGCTCTTTTATCAACCGTTCATTAGAAATGTGGTAGGTCGCTTCTAAAAACTCTATATGCCTTCTACGTATTGATCTAATTGCATCTGCAGCCGATACCAAATTTATCTCTCCTCAATTTTAATCCATAACTCATTTGAAATCCCTCTGACTTCGTCTAAGAATCTCGATGGGAAAGTCCAAGAAATTTTCCCATGGCCTTCCGTTTTCCAAATTCCACCTAGTGCGTAGATTAATCTCATATCCGCAGCAGGCGGAACGAAATTCAGACTCAATTTAACTTCATCGTGATCTTTACTCAAAATGGCTTTCCTTCTGTTATTAAAGAGACTGTCCATGGCCAAACACACTTTTTTGAAGAAGTAATTAGGGATTGTTATAGAGAATTCAGTAGAATTTCTGGTTTCAAATTTCAACCTATATATCTTGTTATGTTCGAATTCTGTTTTCCAGAAGGTTAGTGACCCCTCATCTACACCAACCTTAATTGGATTTCTTCCGAATAAAAAGTCATAACCTCCTGTGTTTCCAAGATAACCTGTCTCATACTTGTTCGGTACCCATTTTTCTCGTTCATTGTTTGAAATTAGAAATTCTAAAAAAATGTTAGGGTCCGTCTCAAAGTCAGATTTATCAAGATAATCGTTTCTATCCAATTCAAAAAAATACTGTTTATGTTTTTCCTTAAAGGTTTCTGAATTCATGCTACGGCTGATTCCATTTACGAAAACTGGTATGCCTATCTCGAATAAGCTATGTGTTGGAAAACCAGAAATCAATAGTGAATGCTCCGAATCTATTGTTACATATTTTGACAGGGAAGGGACAATATATCCCTTAGGCAATTTTACTATATCTCCAAGGAAAGTCATATTTGGTCTGTTTTCACTATCAATAACCTCACTGATTTTGGAGGTTGCATCAACACCAAAGTATTCAAGAAGCGATCTTGATTTTCTAATTGCCCAATTCTTGACCTGTATTATATGAATTGGCGTAAGATCAGATCGATTATCGATAGACTGGAAAAGAGATAATCTTACTCCCTCTGAGGCAATAGAGTCTATCAATAGTTCTTCCTTGCTAGGTAGTTTATCCTCTGATACTCCTATGAATCTAGAAACATATTTGGTCACCTCTGTCTCGCTACTCATGAGGGTTATTTCCCTCCCGAAGAAGTTTTAAAGCCATCCTAACATTTTTTGAAGTAATACGCTCATGTATATTTTTATGTGAAGTTCCTGAGGGGACATCACAGATTCTTCTTACCAAATCCCATGTGACTCTTGTACGGGGTTCTATCCCTAGAAATTGAATTCTTTCTAAGATTTCCGCTAATCCCATTTTTTGTGGAGTTTTAGCTAATATAATTCTCACGGATCCAAATCCTTTGAATTTCAGTAAAAAAGCATTAAAGCCCTCCTCCGCCAAAGTATCTATAAAATTTGTTAACTCCACATTTTTAAGAATTTGTTTGACAGGTATGCTTGGAGCCTCTTTTAAAGCTTCTATTTCTATGTCAATTGATAATTCTTCAGGATGAAACACCTTGATTTTAGAAATCTGGGCTCTTTTTAGGTATATCGTTCTATTTTGCCAGGGGTATACAGTTTCAAATTTATCTTCGTTGTTGAAGTAATTGATTCCAACTAAAGTTTTGCCCATGTTCAGATCTACTTTTTCAATGTTTTCCTCATTAGCAAAAAAATGAAGATAGACATGGCTGTCTGCATGATGGATGGTTATTCTATAAGAGCCAAATGAGGGAAATTGTATCCAGTGGTATCTGATCTTACCTTTCCCTTCACGTTCTATCTTTGTTATGGAATCTGCTTTTTTTGGAACTGTCACTATTTCAAATTCAGGATCTAAACCTTTTCTTGGACGTATTGCCAAAAGCGCTTGTGAATTTGGTAAGCCATAAATAACATCATCTCCCCATGGATCAGACAATCGTGGTTCTATGACGTCAACTTCGAAAGATTTTAGAGAGATATCTGGACGTTTTTCGCCCTCATTGTTTTTGTTTGTTACCTCATCGATTTCTCTCTCTATAGCAAATTTCTTACCGATTTTTAATACGGATTTGCTACTCTTCTTAGGCGCGGTTTCAACGACTTCGAAGATGGAGGCACTTTCTGATATTTTCCTGTAATTTTCTATCCTCTCAAGTATACCGCTATTTCCAGCGAATATATCCCCAACATTGATGCCTTTTGAAACCCACGGGCCAGTGAATCCTTCAAGTTCTGGGCTTGACTCAAAGTCCAGTTTGTAGGTCGTAGTATCTGGATCAAGTTCTAACTTCACCAAGGGCCGACCTGGATGAAATATTCTTTTATCAAATTCATTCAAAAGACCAGTACCCTTTACATTCAAAGTATTCAGGATAGATGCGACATTGTTCATATTGTTAGTTAATTCAGATAATGGATTCTTTATGAGGGCAACAACCTTTGCCGATCCAGTGTAAACATCCGGTTTAATAGCGATTCTTAAGATATGGCTCTTTTCGTATTTCTCTATCGGAGAGGTTCTTAAATCTTCGATTAACTTTTCTATTCCGCCAAAAGTCCTCAAAGAGCATTCAGGAGAATCCATGGTCTGTGGGTAGTGGGCAAAATACCATGCTCTAATATCTCCGTGTCTAACTTGGAGGTAATCATGACACTCTATGCATCTGTAATATCGAGGTTTTTCATAGGCCTCATCTATGGAAACTGTTATGCCACTCGGATCAAGAGCTAAAGGTATGTTTGCTTTAAATTCCATTTAATCCTCTTTTAAGTTAGACACATTTTTTGTGATCAGGTTTTCTACGCTTTCCTTGCTAAATTCACGGTATTCTGGTTTTCGCTCTGCTCTACCATAAAGCCATCTATTTTTGAAGAACTCGTAAAGACCTTGAATGGGTAGATCCAATCTGTTAAGTTTCTTTTCATGACCCAATAAAAATTCTCTGAAATTATGAGCTAGAGGAATCCCATAGATCTCCCTGTTTATGCCATGTTTTAACAGTTCTCCTGAAAGTCCAAGTTCCTTCAAACCTGTCCTTATCGTTCTTAGTTTCCAATTTGGACCTTGTCCGAATTTGTATCTAGAATCTATTCCTGGGTGTTTTAACGATAAGTAAAATCGGATATCTTCAAATATATCATTGGTAAAATGAAAATGCCCCCAGCCTTCAGATGAGCCTATTCTTTGATATAGCAACCGTTTCTCATAAACTACTCTATCATAAATTGATGATTTCCCCAACGCCGATCCAGTTGTAAGCAGGGCTAGTTCTGGATTCTTAGAAGCACCTTCAATAATGGTTCTTTTGCCTCTGTATTTACGCTTAATAATTTCCCTAACTTCATTAGAAGTTGCAAGAAGTGATACTAATTTTCCCCCTAAGAGCTGATTATAAGGTGGGACTGAACCTAATACGAATATATCCATGACATTGTACAATTTCTTCTCTCTGTCTGTGCTATTCCATCCGATCCAATTATCTCTGCATCTCAGATTGAAAACAGGATCACCCAATGCAAATAGCCCAATCAACTTCTTATTGCAATCATCCCAAACAAGGAATCTGGTCCTTCTACCGAATCCCGAAGACACTGGGACACTCCAGAGAAGTGTTGCATAACGGAAAAGATCATTTTGCCATGTACCTCTGTGAACTTCTTCTATTCTAGGCCTTAAATTATCTAAATCAATATCGGAACCATCGGCAAAGTGCCTTACAAATGAGGATCCTTTTCTTGCCAATAATTTTTTGAGCGACTGATATTTTTCAACCCTAGCAGCTAGATGCAGTTGCCTAATTTGGTCTTTACTATATTCTTGAGGACTACTTATTTTCTTATCAGAAATGACAAATCCTTGAGCACGAAGCTGTTTCTTTATATTGAGACTAAGGATTTCTTGTGCTTTTCCTCGGTTTAGATAGGAGTCATCCCTTATTTTTAAAATAGGGCTGTTATCCTTGTCAGCCTCCTTATTAAGATAATACTTTACAACGTCGTATTGAACAGGTTGTTTCATTGGTTCTAATAATTCGACAATTCGATTGGTCACATCACTAGAAGATAATATTGAATCGCTCTCTAGAATCAAGCTAGTTATTATAGAAGCCAGGCTCTCGTCTGATTTTAGTTCCAAGTATTTCTCGGTCATAAAGAACTTTTGCTCGAGACTCTCGTCTCTTAAAAAATTATTAAAATCTAAATTTTGTTCACGGTCTTCAAGGTCAATATCTTCATAGAATTCTGTTTTCCCTACATGGGAGTGATTTCTTTGGGTGACAATTGAATTTTTAGTAGTCAACAAAGTCTAAACTTACTCGAATTATATAATCTTTTCTTTAAAATTTACCCTTCGTGAGATTCTTGGATACCGTCAAAGCATGAGTAAATTTACTATACTTTTGCGATTTAACCTCCAAATTGCACCTATTGTTTATTTATATGGCTTCCTGATAGATTCAAGCAACGCACCTAGGAATCCTTTCCCACCTTTCTCTATCACCTTAAGCAGATCCACCAGAACCCTCATGGCAATTGATCCGAATATCAGACCGAGTTTATCTTTCCCGATTTTCGGATGGGATTCCATGTGAAAAACTTCGATGTCCTACCTCCTGAGATACCTGTCGATCACCCTCTTCAGTTCCCAGTCAATCATGTTGGTGAGGAAGAACTTCTCCGAGTTCGGAACACTGAACACTATGACCTGTACTGTCCCAACACCCTTCATCTTCGTGATTATGTTCTTCATGAAATTTGATTTTCCATCAACACTACTTCAGGAGGAAGTGCGAAATCGTGGCCCTTAGGGCAGCCGTGAAGTTTCACCAGCACATGGCAAGGCACACCTACGCAATGGAACTTCTGAAACAGGGGGTCTCTGTATACTACGTGTCAAGGCTTCTTTGGTGTGAGGATCTGAGGGGCACACAGATATATTTACATCCATCCCAAGATGCAGCAATACAGGAGACCAAGAAGGCGAAATTTTTTCTAGTACGGAATCCAGGGGAAGTGAAACTGATGCTCCGGTCGGGATTTGGACCCGAGTCGAGGGATTGAGAGTCCCTAATGCTTGACCTGGCTACACTACCGGAGCTTCGTTGCAGATTCTTAAGTTAAATTTATTACTTTTCCTGAAGAAAATGTTGAGCCTTAGGGAAACTCACTCACTTACAAAATTAAAGGAATATCCAAAACTAAATAGGCCAGAAAAGCTTTGACAGTTCAACAACAACAGCAATGGCTATGCCGATATAGATCACCAGCTTCGGATCAAGGGCTGGCCCGGTGATCTCTTCTTCATCGAAATATCTTATAAGTCCTGCTCCAGACTGAAAACCCTCACCCTTCTTCTCGGCCATTGGTTTCCAATTGATTTTACTGATTTAAGCTTTTGTGTCAGCACAACGCCACGCAGTTATAAGGGGTGGGTTTGAATTCACTTCCGTGTTATTGAGCAGCTCCAGGTGCAGGAAGGACATGAACATAAATAATATAAAAAAATCAGGTTGCAGTTGAATTGAAGACCGTTGACAGGATCTGGATAATAATACTAATATTTATATTGG
>JAKAUD010000109.1 GCA_021827885.1 Thermoplasmata archaeon
CCGATCTGGAACTATTTATTGTATTACATAAGGGGTGATGCACCTCCCGAACGACCTCAACCCACGAAGGAAAATACCCAAAGGGCAGTTGTGGAGAAACAATTCGTAAACGAGCAAACTCAGCTATTTCCAGAAGGGAGAAAGAACTCGATAGTCTCAAATGTCAAGAGTAGAAGAGCTAAGTACAGAATGGAAGGAATCAAGAGTAAAACGAAAGAGCTCAGACAACGAATCATGGACGATTATAATGTTGAAGAACTAAGAATTAAGAAGGTAAGAAACTTAACAGATGTTTCACTTGTACAAGATGGAGACACACTTGTGGCGAAAATACCTACCTTTTCCAAACGTAAGGAATTGTGGGAACTCCTATGTATCGGTATACTTCACAACCTAAGTGGAGATGACAAAGAGAGGGCGAGTGTCATAAATTTCTTGGTCGATCTTTATAAAGAAGTGGAAGAAGGAAATTCTTGATTTATGTGTATTCCTGATATTTTCTACTTTTAAAGAGCTTTTTAATCGCATCAATCTCTTGTTGTGTGATTATAATTATCTTCAATTCCGCCTGTAGGCTGGCAAGCCCGTCCATTATTTGCATTCTGAACCCTAAAGATAGTCTTCCTTTTCTGCCGTCTTTTCTCAAATATCTGTTTTCAGGTTTCCTGCTCTCTTCCGCAATCCATCCCCTGAACTCCAGGAGTTTTTGTACCTTATAGTCTCCTGATTTAGCAAGAGCGATCATTGTCTTGTCCTTCATTACAACCGTGCACATCCAGCAACCGAATCTCATAGCAGTGTTTCCGTAAAGATCCACGACGTATTGCACTTCCGGAACTACCTTTCTCGCTGGTATCATGAGGAAGTACCAGACTTCCTCGGCACTCCAGTGTATGATAGGGGCTGCCACATCTATGCCATTCTGTGACATCCAGATATCACTTCCACACTCATTGGCACCTCCCGCAAGACACGAATTTTTCAGCCTGATGTCCCGCTGTTGGCTTTCACCGAGTCTCATGCCTGTTATAAACAGTCCACTGTCATTATGCAACTTACGGGAAGGCTTGATCTTGATCTTTGGTGTGCACCACCGGAATCTTGGGCCCGGAGGCGGGTATCCCCTGCCTATCATCCTGACCCAGTACGTATCCTCAATGTCAGGTTTCACTATCTTAACGGATGCGGGATGATGTTTCTCAATGCCATCCAGGAAAGAATAAGCCACTGATGACATTTGCGGGATTTCCATCATAGTATCGGAATAGGTAATGTTAAGATCAACATCCGGATGCAATTGCTTCATGTAGAGAGAAAGAACAACCAGGGCGGTCGAATCCTTGCCACCGGAATATGTGATAATCCATCTTTTGTTCTTCTCGTAAAGCTTCTCCAGGATTTCTATGCTCTCCAGAAACTTCCCATAAAATACGGAAGTAATCAGGGATGGAAGTTCCAGTAGATTCTTCTCAGAGGATAATTCCTGAACTTCCATAGATAAATACCATCTATTATATTAAAGATCTTATGGTCAAAAAATTACTGAGATCAAAAGATTGTTGCATAACCCCATGCAATGATCTTAAATTAAGAGAAAAATTAAACGACGCGGTATCAAAGATTCAACAAATTAATATATCTTACCCACAATAATCATGAATGCTAGACAGTGATTGGTTCAAACCCGACAGGCTTACAGTAAGACAGGTGCTTGGGGACAGTTACAACTTTTATAACATCCCTGAATATCAGCGACCTTATAAGTGGAAAGACGAACAAATCGAACAACTCGTTCAAGACATTGAGGAATCAATGGAAGTCGGCGAATATTTCATAGGTTCAATCATTCTCGTCAAGAAAAAAGATGGATATGACGTTATAGATGGGCAGCAAAGACTAACAACACTTACTTTGATGCTCGCAGTTTTTTACCAAAAATATGGTGTTCAGGAACTGAGAAAATGTTTTATCGATGATGACCAATTAAAATCTAGAATCAAGATTTCTCCCAGAGTAGACCAAAGAAACGAGTTTTATGAAGGCTTTTTAAGCAGTATTCTAATCGGGAAAGACCCAGATTCGCACAGGGAAAACGTCTTTTCTAAGTATTATTATATAACAAAAGAGATACTCGAATCGCATGAGTTATTGAAAGACGAAGAAACAGCATCTCTATTCTTGAAACATGTACTAGATAATGTGAGTTTAATTAGGATATACACTAGCTCAGAAGGCTTTGCAGTAAAACTTTTTTATGTCATGAACACGACGGGAACAAGCCTGAGTAACGATGAGATAATCAAGGTCATTCTTTATGACAAATTAAATGAACGAGATAGAGAAACTTTCATGGGAGATTGGAAAAATATCGAAGGAATAAGAAGCCGTCTTTCAGGTTTGTGGCAGCCATTTGACTCTACGGAGAGAATCTTCACTTTATATTCTTATTATTATTTAGGTGAAAAGCCTAAAAGCACTGTGTTCGATATTTACTCTAGAATGATACAAAAAGGAGAGTCTCCACTAAAAATCATCAATAAGGTAAAGCAATTTGCCAATAGTTTACTGAAATTACACGGTAAGCATTCGCACGAAACTGAACTTATTCAGGATGATAGGAAGCTTTATCCTTTTTACTACCTAAATGATAAAGTATATTGGCAGGTTGTACTAGCGTCGGCCATTGACACAGCTTATCCAGATTTTGAAAAACTGGTACAGGAACTTTTCAGGCTATATTATCTAAATTGGATCAGCGGACACAATTCAGGAAACATCCGGGACATATCTTTAAAAATACTAAAGAAAATAATTGGGAAAGAGCACGTTTCTCAAATAATATCGCTTGCAGAAAAGAAGATTTCGGAAGAAGACCTGGAAAAATTGGCATTCGATAACTTGGAAAAAGACGTGTACTCGGAAAAACCAAAAAATTGGCTCCGTGCGTTATTATTACTTCTGGAATATGATCTATATGATGAATCAGGAGTTGATTTCATAGAACAATCAGGCCAAGATGCACCATCAATTGATCACATTCTTCCTGAAGAGTGGCAAACAAACCATTATTGGACAGAAAAGTGGGTCCCTGAAGATGCTGCAAGGTATATCTATAAACTGGGAAACATGACCCTTATATCATTACTCAAGAATTCCAAACTTAGAAACACCGACTTCATTACAAAGAAGAGGCAATATGCTGGAAATATAGGTAATGAGAAGGCCACAAAATTTAGACTTAATGATATGATTGTCAATAATGAAGATTGGAATGCAGAAGCCTTAAAGCGTCGCCAAGGTTATATGCTAAAGAAGCTCAAGGAAATTCTCAAAACTCCTTAGTTTTTAACAAACTTTGAGTGTTTTTCCTCTACCAGGTGTGTTTCATGGGTTATGCAACATACTTTGAGTTCGACGAAAGTAATTGAGCTTTGAGTGAGGATTCTTATCATTAGAGAATAAGAGGAGATGATTAATACGGTGTCCAGTCTCGGCGTTAAGAAGCAAAGGAGTAGTTGCTATAGCCTTATGCGGACGGATAACTAGAACGGAGAATACATAATCGGAGAAGAAAATAATTATAAAAATCCAACAGAAATCTAACTCACACCAATGAAGATTGTGATAGCCCTTCGCAGAGTCAATTCCACAAAACTCCACCAGTACCCACACCCCCACCTGTTCTCCTTCTCCGGATCATAGATCATCGTAGGCCCGTGATGCTTAGTAACCATGGCCGGTTTCCCAAAAATGTCGACCATCTCAGGATCGGTTATTGAGAGATTAAGAAGATATGCGCCTTGAAATTTCTAAGACCATCCAGGCTTGACCCCGAATGCAACAGTGACGCATTGAGCTTTCTTTGTGATTCGAATTATAGGTATAGTTCCGTAGATGCAACATTTTAAATCAGGCCATCTTTATATTGAAACAGGTATCAATGCTCAGCAATAATATCGTAAGCAATATTTGGAACATTGCAGAATTATTGAGAGGAGATTATAAACAGTCAGAATATGGGCGAATCATACTACCCTTTACCCTTTTAAGACGCCTAGACTGCATGCTCGAGCCCACCAAGGAAAGGGTTCTTGACGAATATGCGAAGAAGAAGGACAGCGGTGTTCCACTGGATGCTTACCTTCTTGCAGCCGCTGATCTCAAATTTTACAATATTTCACCCTGGAATTTTGCAAAGTTGAAAGGAGACCCGAACAACATAAGGCAGAACCTGCTGAATTATGTGGATGGCTTCACTGAACAGGTCAGGGATATATTTGAAAGGTTTAATTTCCAGCACCAGGTAGAAGACCTTGACGGGAAGAACCTCCTTTTCCTTGTGGTTTCAAAATTTGCTGAAATCGACATGGATCCAAATGAACTGGACAGCATGGACATGTCCCTCTATTATGAGGAATTAATAAGGAGATTCTCTGAAATCTCAAATGAAACTGCCGGGGAGCATTTCACGCCCAGGGAAGTGATACGGCTCATGGTAAACCTCTTATTCACAAACGATGACGAGGCGCTCAGGAAGCCAGGCGTCCTGAGAACAGTTTACGATCCGGCAGCGGGAACCGGCGGAATGTTATCCATTGCGGATGAAACCATTAAGGATCTCAATCCCGAGGCAAGACTTGTACTGTTCGGCCAGGAACTCAATGCAGAATCCTATGCCATATGCAAATCCGAACTCCTCATAAAGGAGCAGGACCCAAGGAATATCATATTTGGAAATACTCTTTCAGAAGATGGCCATCATGGAAAAACTTTCGACTACATGCTCTCCAATCCACCGTTCGGGGTGGAATGGAAGAAGATTGAAAGTGCCGTGAGGAAGGAATACGAACAGAAAGGTTACAATGGAAGATTCGGTCCCGGACTCCCAAGGATTTCCGACGGGAGTCTCCTGTTCCTCCTGCATCTCCTTTCTAAGATGAATCACGTCGACAACGGCGGAAGCAGAATTGGCATCGTTTTCAACGGATCGCCACTGTTCACCGGTGCAGCCGGGTCCGGCGAATCAGAAATACGCAAATGGATCATAGAGAATGACTGGCTTGAGGCAATAATTGGCTTGCCGACAGACATGTTCTACAACACAGGCATCGCAACATACATCTGGATCCTGTCAAACAGGAAAGAGGATCAGAGGAAGGGCAAGATACAGCTCATAGATGCAACACAGATGTACAGAAAAATGAGAAAATCCTTAGGGAAAAAGAGGAACGAGCTTTCAGATGGGGATATCAACAGCATCGTGAAGCTGTACGGCAGCTTCGCAGTCAATGAAAAGAGCAAAATCTTTGACAATGAGGATTTCGGTTATTCAACCATAACGGTTGAAAGACCTCTCAGGTTGAACTTTCAGTCTTCACGCGAAAGAATATCTCGTTTCAGGGAACAGCCCGATTTCAAGAAGAATGAAAAAGATCTTGAGAATATAGAAAAGATTCTTTCTTCATTGGATCGAAATAGAATCTATAGGAACAGAGAGGAGTTTACAAAGGACCTTGAGAACTTATTATTCTCAAAAGGCGTGTCGCTTTCAAACGGAATGGTGAAATCCATTTTGCAGGTCTTTTCTGAAAGGGACGAGACTGCCGATATTTGCCTTGACAAGAAATGTATGCCTGAGCCTGATCCAGAACTGAGAGACAGGGAGAACGTCCCCCTCAAGGATGATATACAGGCATATTTTGACAGGGAAGTGAAACCTTACGTACCAGATGCCTGGATTGATTTCTCTAAAACCAAAGTCGGGTATGAGATTCCGTTTACAAGGCATTTCTACAAGTATGTGCCTCCGAGGCCTCTTGAAGAGATTGATGCTGATCTGAAGAAGCTGGGAAAGGAAATAATTGACCTTCTGGGAGAGATCACGGAATGAAATACCCAAAGTATCCTGAGTACAAGGACAGCGGAATTGAGTGGATTGGGGAGATGCCAGAACACTGGAAATTAAGTCGCATAAAATTTGTTTCAGAAGTTATAATGGGTCAATCGCCATCATCGGATTCTTATTCAGACGATGGAGATATCCCATTTCTACAAGGATGTGCTGAATTTGGAGCAGTTTCCCCTGATCCAAAACATTATTGCGATGTAGCTACTAAAATTTCCCAACCGGGGGACATTCTTTTGTCGGTCAGGGCACCTGTTGGAGAGATAAATTTAACAGACAGAGTGTATGGCATTGGCAGAGGACTTTGCTCAATAAAACCACTGACTGCTCAACGCGACTACCTGAGATGGTACATAGGCGCAGCAAAGAAGAAATTGATATCCATATCGACTGGCAGCACATATGATGCTATAGCTATAGACGATGTTAGGAATCTAGAAATTCCGATCCCTATAGTAGAATATGAACAAAAAACAATATGGAAGTTTCTGAACACAGAGAACTCAAAAATAGATTCCCTGATTTCCAAGCAGCAAAAAATGATCGAACTC
The DNA here is from genome assembly GCA_021827885.1 of Thermoplasmata archaeon. The sequence continues at coordinate 6,457 of JAKAUD010000109.1, forward strand.
CTCGAGGAAAAGCGCCAGGCAATCATAACTCATGCAGTCACGAAAGGCCTTGACCCAAATGTGCCCATGAAAGACAGTGGGATTGAGTGGATTGGGGAGATACCAGAAGACTGGAATGTTGTCAAGATAAGAAGAAAATTTAGTGTTGTTAATGGTTCCACTCCAAAAAGTGACAATGAAGATTACTGGGATGGAGATATATGTTGGATTACTCCTGAAGACCTAAGTCGGGAAAATGGTGTAGTTCTAAATGACAGTCGCAGAAAAATCACACAAACTGGCTATGAAAGTTGTGGTACGAAGCTGGTGTTGAAGGGTAGCATAATCCTTTCCACGAGGGCACCAATTGGTTACGTTAAAATAGCAGGAAAGGAACTTTGCACAAACCAAGGATGTAAAACCTTGGTCAAAAGAGGAACTGATATTGACGAGAACTATGTCTATTATTACCTATCCTGCACTGCAAATATCCTGAACTCCATGGGTCAGGGGAGCACCTTTGTAGAATTGAGTAATGAGAATTTGTCCTACTACAAGTTTCCCGTTCCACCATTAGATGCGCAGGTGCAAATTTCTGTTTTCCTCAGAGATGAGACTGAAAAGGTGGACTGCTTGATCTCAAAACATCAACAGCTAATAGAACTCCTCGAGGAAAAGCGCCAGGCAGTCATAACTCATGCTGTCACCGGCAAAATCGACGTGAGAAGTTTATCACAGGAGGCGATGGGACCTGCCGGACAAACGCCATGAGATTAATTTTGAGGATTATATAATTGAATATTTGGATAGTCATGGCTGGCTTATTGGGGAGTCCTCGTATTACGACAGGGAACTTGCACTTTACCCTGAAGACATTTTCGCATGGCTGGAAGACACCCAGCCTGAGAAGCTCAACGGATCACCGGAACTGAATGGTGCCGATGAACGGAATGCACTCCTGAAACGAATGATCAAAGTGATGGATCGAGAGGGATCATTATCAGTCCTGAGGCATGGCTTCAAGGATATTTCCAGGCAGTTTGACATGTGCCAGTTCAAGCCCTCTCAGACAATGAATGAAAAAATCCTTGACATGTACCAGAAAGTCAGATTGAGAGCAGTCAGACAGCTACATTACTCAACTAACAACAACAATTCCATCGACATCGTGCTTTTTGTGAACGGCATCCCCATTGCAACCATGGAGCTCAAGTCAGACTTTACCCAGAGCGTTGAGGATGCAAAGGAAGAATACAGGCAGCAGAGACTTCCAAAGGATCCCAAAACCAGAAAGGAGGAACCTCTACTCGCATTCAGGAAGAGAGCAATTGTGCATCTTGCAGTCAGCACAGAAGAAGTCTTCATGACCACTGAACTCCAGGGGAAGGATACGGTATTCCTGCCATTCAACATGGGAAACGATGGCGGCAAGGGAAATCCACCCAACCCACAAGGCTATCCGGTAAGTTATCTCTGGGAACGCATTCTTCAGAAAGATACGTTCCTGGGAATCATAGGCAAGTATGTTCACCTTGAAAAAAAGGACCCGGATTCTCGTATCCTGACGGAAAACAGGAAAGAGAAGCTGATATTCCCAAGATTCCACCAGTGGGACTGCGTCACAAAATTAATTTCCGCAACAAAGGAGGAGGGCTCCGGACACCGGTATTTGATACAGCATTCAGCCGGTTCAGGAAAGACAAATTCAATTTCATGGCTGACCCACCAGCTTGCAAGCCTCCATGATAGTGAAAATAAGAAGATATTTGATTCCGTTATCGTAATAACTGATAGAAACGTCCTTGACAGGCAGTTACAGGATTCCATATACCAGTTTGAGCACAAGAGCGGCGTCATCGCCAGGATAACAGGGGAAAGGTCATCCAAGTCCTCCCAGCTCTCAGATGCCCTTGCCTCAGGCAAGTTGATCATCATCGTTACCATACAGACATTCCCCTACGTGATGGAAGAAATCAGGACAAAGGCCTCCCTCAAGAACAGGAATTTTGCAATAGTTGCGGACGAGGCCCATTCTTCTCAGACTGGCAGCATTGCCAGGAAACTCAAACAGATACTGTCATCTGAACAGATAGACAGGATGGAATCAGGCGGAGAGATAGAGGAGATCGACGTCGAAGACGTACTGGCAGCCCAGGCCAGGGGCGGAGTGTTCCCGCCAAACGTAAGCTATTACGCTTTCACGGCAACACCAAAGGGAAAAACGCTTGAACTATTCGGCAGACCACCTGATGGGAGTTCATTGGATTCTGATACGAGGGTACCATTCCATGTATACACCATGGAGCAGGCCATAGAAGAAGGTTTCATCCTTGACGTCCTGAAGAATTACACACCATACAAGCTTGCATTCCGGCTTGCGCATAATGGAAGAGACCTGGACGAGAAGCAGGTGGATGAGGAGAAGGGCCTTAAATCATTAATGAGATGGGTCCGGCTGCATCCCTATAACATTTCGCAGAAAGTCCAGATCATTGTAGAGCACTTCAGGGAAAACGTCATGTGGCGCTTAGATGAGATGGCAAAGGCCATGGTTGTCACAGGATCCAGAAAGGAGGCTGTGAGGTACAAACTCGCAATGGATCAATACATAAGGGAGAAGAAATACAGGGACATTGCTGTTCTTGTGGCATTCTCGGGAGAAGTCGTAGACCCTGAATCCGGCCCGGATCCATTCAACGAGCACAGCATGAATCCAGGTCTTCATGGCAGGGATATAAGAGATGCCTTTGACACTGCAGAATACCAGGTCATTTTAGTAGCGAACAAGTTCCAGACGGGTTTCGATCAACCGCTTCTCATGGCCATGTATGTGGACAAGAAGCTCTATGGCATCACTGCGGTGCAGACATTATCAAGGCTTAACCGCACTTATCCAGGAAAGGAAACCACTTTCATCCTTGACTTTGTTAATGATCCTGAGGACATTCTGAATGCATTTCTACCGTATTACCGGAAAGCGGAATTAGTGATGCTTTCAGATCCGAATGTCCTTAATGATCTTCAGGTCAAGCTTGACTCGTCGATGTTCTATTCGGAAAGGGAGGTAGATGATTTCATTTACTCATATCTTAGCTCTGAATCCAATCAGGCGAATCTTTCTGCAGTAATGGATCCGATTGCCATAAGGATAAGGAAGGAAAGGACACAGGCCAGGATCAGCGAGAACAGGCTGAGGCTGAAGGAAATTGAGATGTTCATAGGCGACATGCGGAAGTTCATAAGGGCGTATGACTTCCTTTCGCAGATTGTTGACTATGGTGGCAGCGATCTTGAAAAGAGAAGCATATTCTACAGGTGTCTGATCCCAAAATTGATTGGCGACAGGCTGGATGACGAAATAGATCTTTCAAAAGTAATCATGACTCATTACAACCTTTCAAAGCAGAAGAATCAGGATTTGAACCTTGGAAAGGCTGCCGAAACCGGTGATCCACTGCGGCCAGTTGCCTTCACCGGTTCAGGTTCTCCCCATGATCCTGAGAAAGTCTTCCTTTCTGAGCTGATCAAAGAACTCAATGAACTTTTTGAAGGAGAACTCACGGATTTAGATGTGATCAATTATACAAACAGCATCAGAGACAAGGTCCTTGAATCACCAACACTGAGGAAGCAGGCAATGGCAAACACTAAGGATAGGTTGATAATCAGCCCGGACTTCGAAAGGGAATTTACCAAGGCAGTGATTGGCCAGATGGGTATCAACCAGAAGATGTCGGAGCAGATACTGAATGACAGGGAGAAGAGGCTGAGGTTCAGCTCGTTGGTTATTGATCTGATATATAAGATGCTGAGGGAGCCTGAGAAGGAATCGGGATAAACTACCAATGAGTTCAAAAATTGAATAAGAATTGTCTGAAAATTAAGATGGAAAAAGTTATCTTAAACTTCAAACTTTCAAGTTATGGCTGAATTTGTCATAGGTTATAAGAACACGGATTTCCCAGACACTACCTTTGGAGTAACGGTAAAATCCGTCAGAGCGCAAACCCCAGAACAAGCAAAAGAAATTTTCGAAGATCTACACAAAGGTTTCAAAGTTATCAGCGTCTCCAGAGTAGATTTTGAAACGCTTCGCTGAATCAACCTGACAATACATACAAAATGTCAGTTTTCCACCCCTCTTTCGGATTGATAACAGAGTTTTGGCAATTCGCCATCAGGTAGAATTCCATCCACTATTTTGGAGAGTCTATCATCAAACATGGCTTCTTCCCCAACTACTTGAAAGTCGATCCTGTGGTCATTTATGTCGGGATAATTTTTAGAATATTGCCTAAATTTATCATTAGAAATTATAAATCGATCTTTATCTCCTTTAAATTTAAGTATCCATTCATCAGCAACATTGCCTTTTTGGACCACATTTAGAATCCCGGTCTGCGATAATTCCTTATAGATATCTTTATCGTCCACGTCGTCGAAAATATTGTTATCACATAGAACTTGCACTTCCTTAAATCCAATTTCTCTTAATTTTTTTACCACTGTCTTGATATTTCTAGCATGAGGAAGATTTCCGTGTCTCTTTGTTCCGTTATTCCAGGCAACATTGCTCCCGTCAACATATATAGTATCATTTCTGTAAAGAGAATACGCCAAATCCCCAGAATTTTCAATTAACCTACCAATTTTACTGAATTTTTTGTTGGTGACCAGAATCGTCTGCAGCTTTTCAACTGTTATATCGCCCCTTTTTACATTGTACCAATCCTTGTGGTAATAATATGACTCATCTAGCAGCTTATGCCTCAGCGAATCCAGTCCTAAACTCTGGCCTCCTCTAAGGCGGCTTATTATGTGGAAAATGTGGAATTCGAAAGGTGATTCAAAACCGTATTTAGCCAGTTTCTCTGTAAGAATCTTAAAATCTTTATATTCGCAAGAATTCTTTATGCCCATTGAAACTGCATCATAATAGTCTTGGCCCTTCTCAAATCCTTTTGCATTAGCGATCTCCCAGTCATACTTTTTCTTAAATTCAAGCTCTTTAAGCAGATAACTTTCCTCGCGAAATTTACCTGCAGGCTCAAATTCATCATAAAATCTGTACGATTCATTGAACTCCTTAAAGTTCTCAAACCCGTACCTAACGGCATTGTAATACAATGAGGCTACAGATTCCTCAATATACTTTTTGGAAATATAGTCAAGCAGCCTGTATGCGCTGTCATGCAAAAACCCCATTTCTTTCGCGCCCGTATAATCTGAGAGCCGCCTAAATCCCTCAGACTCTACTGAATAAATCTCCTTGTCTCTTACAAAGAAGAATATTTCCGAGTGGGGGTTTTCTCTTTCAAAATCTGGAAGTTTTCCATCTGCAGCTTTGAATTTGTTACATATGGGTCCATAACAAGACCAAATTGTATCCACCTTCCATTCCGTAGCGTATGAAACAAACGAATCTAAGTCACTTAATCTTATTTCGACGGAACCGAGGTTCTCATAGCCCATGCAGTCCCTTACTTCGGGCAGTTTATAATCACCGTCATTATTCATATCCACCCCCCAACCCATTTCCTCATTTCCTTCCTGTCATCATCATAAAACGGTATATTGAGATAATGCTCGTATTGAGTTGTTGTGGTATGGGCCTGCGACAATGTGATCTGCAGAGCCTTATCGGGATAGTAGAACACCAATCAGGACTCCCAGGTCTTCCTGAAAGTCTTATTGTTAACCAGAGCTCCCTCGAGGATCCTTTTCGATAACCGCCGCAGCTTCATGTACGGGGCAGGGAGTTGCGGCACATCAGAGAGACCAGTTACGTATTGACGAACATTTTATATAATAATCGCAGATAATTGTTTATGTGCAGAAAATGTGTAACGTCTGGGATATTTGTAAAAAAGGGTTGTACATGTACGTGCCCTGACTTAAAACCAACAGGTTCGCATATAGGCAAAAGGGCTGAAACAGTATGTAGTCAGTGTCACCATAAAGTGTTAATTTAAACCCCTAACATCGCAATTTTATAGGGTATAGATTTATTTGTTCTTCAGGGTACATCTTTTCCTCGGTATTTTTGAATAGGAAACAATGATTCTATTTCACATTTCGCAGAAATTCCACCACTTCTTTGTTCTGGAGCCTTTTGTTTAGGGAACTCAGTTCTCCTTCTTTTACCATCACAGACAGATTCTTTACCTCAATACCAACTTTGTCTATGTTGTATTTCGATATTTTACTAGATAAGTTGTTTGAAGGTGTCAAGTCACCAATCGAACCATCTATGTTCTCGACAATCCACTCGACCAATTTCTTCCGCACATCCTCATCTGTCAGAGGGACATACCTATATGCACTCTCATCGATGAGTTTTGGCAATTGTTTTCATTCAACTATTGGAGGGACGAAGATACGAGTATTGTTGCTGCAACGATGGTTCTCTCACTTTACATGCCCAGATCACTCATAATCGGCATTTTCTCCGGATTCATGGTAACAATCACGTCTCTCTTTTATGAGAGTTTTGTCAATGGATTCAGGATCGTTATGCTGATATCCTCAGCACTTGCATTCATCGGCGCAGTGACATCCCTGATGAAGAACAGGGGGAGATGATAGGTTGCCCAAAAAGGTCCAGGCAAGATCGAGGATACAGTCTTCCCGCATAATCCAAAAATCCATTATTTCACGCTCGTAAATGTTAAATATCGTCTTTTGTTAGGCAATTATGAACCCATCTTCATTTGAATATTTTGCGCCGAGGAGGATAGAGGAGGCATTTGACATACTTGCGAAACACGAAGGAGAAGCAAAGATCCTAGCGGGTGGCCAGAGCCTCATACCTCTCCTCAAATTAAGGCTAGCCTCGATTCCCTATGTCGTAGATATTTCCAGGATTGAGGAGATGAACTATATCCGGGAGTCTCGCA
>JAKAUD010000219.1 GCA_021827885.1 Thermoplasmata archaeon
AATCCTTCAAGGCCACGATAGTCCAGGTACTGGTGCCAGATCATCATTAACTGCATGAACGAACCGGGGAAGCGGTATGGTGATCCCCTCTTCCCCTCGTTCATTCTACTGAGTTCGGAGTCCCACTGATCCACGAAATCCAGATCGAAGAGGAATTTCCCTCTTATTACCAGTTCCTCATTGTATTCTTTCCAGTTTCTTTTGTCCTTGTAAGGTTTTCCCCATCTCGACATATTGACTGCTATATACAACAGTCATATATTTATATTCCATTTCATATTTCTCAATCATGGATAATGCAGTCCTGATTGCACTCTCATTCTCATACAGCAACAGAAAGATTGGAGAGGTGTCCAGGTTCTTCAGAAAACTATACGGCTATGAAAACCACTCGCATTACGGCAGATACAGATCGAGAGTGCCAGGGTTCCTTGACCGGTTGCCTTACGTGAGATATTCAAAGGGACTGATCATGGTCAGGGGTGACGATGCTGAAACTGTGAAGAAATATCTCACAGACAATGGAGCATCAATCCTTTCGTGGGAAGTTGTTCCTTCAAAGGAGGATGTAGAAAGGCTACAAGGGAGTTAAATATTTGTTCAACACAGCAGCAAACTCCATGAGGATGAAATAGGTAATTCAAATTATCGGTAACGTAAATTCATTAATATTTAGGCAAGGCATATAGATAGATGTCCAACGACAATCTTGTTGAGCCAACAATGGAAGACATAAGGGAAGCCCACGAATTTCTCAGGGGCAAGATATGTCCCACTGCAATTGAATATTCTTCTACGTTTTCAAGCATCTATGGGGCACCTTTATATTTCAAGCTTGAGAATTTTCAGAAAACCGGATCTTTCAAGACCAGAGGTGCATTATTCAAGATTTCCAAGCTGACTGAAAAAGAACGGAATGATGGCGTTATAGCGTGCAGCGCCGGTAACCATGCACAGGGCGTGGCTTATGCGTCAAGAATCGCGAAGGTTTCCTCAAAGATCGTCATGCCTTCATATACGATCAGTGCCAAAATCAACGCAGTCAAATCTTATGGTGCTGAGGTTGTGCTTTTTGGAAATACATATGCGGAAGCATTTGAAGAGGCTAAGAGACTCTCAAAAATCGAGGGGAGAACATTCATTGACGGTTTCAACGATCGCTGGATAATAGCAGGACAGGGAACAATTGGACTTGAAATTATTGAGAAGCACCCTGATGTGGAAAACGTCATTATTCCGGTAGGTGGCGGTGGGCTCATATCTGGTATATCCAAGGTGTTAAAATTAGAAAACAAGAATATAAATGTCATAGGAGTTCAATCGGAAAACTGTGATTCTGTTGCTGAGACAATAAAGAGGGGAGAATATACGGTGAGCAGCAAAGGATTCACAATCGCAGACGGCATTGCGGTTCAAAACCCGGGAACCCTGAACATTCAAATGATAAAAAAATACGTTGATAAACTGGTTACCGTAAGCGATGAATCCATGGCTTATGCCCTGTTTAAACTTCTTGAGCGCCATAAGATACTGGTAGAACCTTCGGCAGCATCGCCATTGGCTGCCATAATGGAAGGCAAAATCGATCTTAATGGCAAAAAGACAGTTGGAGTAGCATCAGGCGGAAACATAGATCTCTTGCTCTTATCAAAAATCATATATAAGTCAATGGAGAAAGACAAGGGACTTGTGAGAATAGAATGCAAAATACCGGACCGCCCTGGAACTCTCCAAATTATCACATCAACAATCTCCTCAACTGGGGCTAATATATTCCACGCCGAGGTGGATAACCTGAGCCATGACACTCCTCCCGGATATCAAAGCATTACATTCAGCATCAATCTCAGGGATTCAGATCATCTGGATGTCCTGCTTAAGAAGCTGGGGGATCTCGGTTACAAGTTTCATGTTTCGTCTTTTTAGACAGCATGAAGGATTCTTGACTTTTAGTTTCTGCTGACTATTGTTATAATATCTCCATCTGCCACGGAATATTCAAGGCCAACTCTCATGTCGTTAACCTTGCTCCTGTCGCTCCTCAATATTGCATACTTGAATGATACCAGCATCTCCCTGCTGATGTTTCTGCAAACATCCCTGACAGTGGTTCCTTCAGTAAGCACAAGGGGCCTTTCATAATCAATCTTGCCTGATTTATCTCTCAGGAATACTCTCACAAGGCTCAGCGACTGATATATCTCTTCCTTCAGTTCCTCAACGCCCTTCCCTGTAGATGCAGAGACTCTGGCAATTTTTCCAAATGATCTGAGCGAATCGATCTTTTCATCATCATGAGATAGATCGATCTTGTTGACCGCAATCATGCTTGGAAGATAGACTACGTTTCCCCTGAAAAAATCTATAAGATCATCTGAATCCACATTTTCCCTGATATAAAGTTCGGCATTTGTTATCTTGAATTCCTTCGCAATGGCTTTTATCTGATCTTCAGGAAGCCTCAACGATTTGGGTTTCCTTATCCTGATGCCGCCAGTATTGGCCTTTTTCATGGAAATATTCTTTCTCTTTCTGTTAAGAACTATTCCGACCTTTCTCAATTCCTCTATAATTTTATCCATGCCCTTTGCTTCATTGTCAGTCACCAACAGGACGAGATCGGCATTTCTGACGATTGCCAGAACCTCTCTTCCTCTCCCGGATCCCACAGACGCATTCTCGATGATTCCCGGAAGATCAAGTATCTGGATCTGGCATCCCTTGTATTTCAAGGTTCCTGGAATAACTCTGAGAGTAGTGAAGGCAAAATTACCCACCTCGCTACCGCTGTGTGTCATCGCGTTAACCAGGCTGCTTTTGCCTACATTTGGATATCCTACCAATGCAACTGTGGCATCTCCGGATTTTGGGACCGAAAAACCACTTCCGCCTCCGGCCTTTTTATGGCTTTCGGCTTCCAATTGAAGCCTTGCCATTTTTGCTTTCAGAATACCAATATGGCTCTCAGTGGCCTTGTTGTACTTGGTCTTCTTTATTTCCTGTTCTATCTCCTTAATTCTGTCTTCTATCGTGGGCAATTTTATCTCAAAGCCCAAACAGCGATTTTATCTTATCTATTTGCATGCTTTGTATCATCAATTATTTCACGGGATATCAGAATGATCCTGAAAGGATCGATCAACAAGTAAAATCATTGGGTTTCAAGTGCGATATTATATGGCAAATAGCAATAGGTATGCCATCCCTTATGATATCTTGAAAAAGGCTGATTTGATGAAAGAAAACAATATAATCGTTAAAAATAGTCAGGGATATAAGGAGAAAAGATTTTCAGGATAAGAAATTACAACTTTAAGAAAAATTATCAATGTCTTAAGAACCTGGTTAATCGCCTATCCTCTTGAAAGCTTCCACAACGTGATCTGCAAATTCATCCTCAGGAAGTGCCCCTACAAACTGGACATCATCATTAATTACGATATGCGGTACACTTGAAACACCAAATTTTGATGCATCCTCCTGGAATTCATGGGTTTCTATCATTTCCCCTATGATGTTTGGATTGGCAATTGCAAATTTATGTGCAATCTTAACCGCCCTGGGGCAGTATGGGCATGTTGGTGTAACGAAAACCTTTATTTTTACAGGTTTATCAATCTTTGAGATTTTAGCAAGGGCGCTTTCATCAATCTCTTTATCAGTTCTGGAAACGGCCTCAATATCCTCAATGAGTGTACTGAATTCATAACCGGATGGTATCCCATAATATCTTACCCTGCTATCCTCAATCCCGTTGCCTGTAACTATAATTGCTGGATACTTCTCAATACTATGTTTCGAAACAAGAGGATCATTTTCCATGACTACCTCGCATGTTATTTTTTTATCAAGTTCTGTCAGTTCATTGCAAAGGGTGACAGTTTCAGTGCAATACTTGCAGTCATCGCCTTCCTTGACGAAGACAATCAGTTTCACATCATGCACCAAGATTTTTTGAAATTCAGTGGTTAAGAGCTTTCTGTATTCGTCATTTATCAGTGGCATCGTATATCATCATAGCCGTTTATTTAAGTTTTAGCGAAGAACGATGATTGTTACTTTGAGTGCATAGGAAAATCCGGAAAGCTCAAGACCTGCTTCTGCCCTCACTCTTTTCAAGCGAAGCCGAACTAAACTTAACGGCAAATACCAACATTTATGTGCTTATGGCGAATATTTCCAACATGGCAGGAATGGTTTCTCTCAAGAGAATAACTGTGGGACAGCTCATGACAAACTGTTACGTAATTGGGAGTGCGGGAGAATGTGCAATTCTTGATCCCGGCGGAAACAGCAAATTAGTAATGAAGTATATTGAGGAATCAAAGCTCATCCCTAAATTTATACTTGCAACGCACGGTCATTTCGATCACGTAATATCGGTTGATGAACTGAGAAAGCGATATGATGCAATTTTCAAAATAAGCTCCAAAGAGGTGCCGATAATGAAAGAATCGGAAACTTTAATTGGTGAAATCATTCATGGGGCTGATTTTAAAGCCCCAAAACCAGACGAGACCTTTATTGGGCATACCAAAGTGGCATTCGGAGAAGTGGAGTTGGTAGGAACTGAATACCCGGGGCACACACCGGGAAGCACGATCTTTTCCTTTGATAACAATCTCCTGACAGGGGACACGTTGTTTGCTGGTGGAATCGGGAGAATTGATGTGGGTGGTTCAGAGGCAGACATGGTGGAAAGCCTCGAAAAATTATGGACAATAGGAGAAGAATATAAGGTATATCCCGGGCACGGGGAATCGTCAACGATGAGAAGGGAAAAAATGATTAACACCATATTCAAGTACGCTGTCGAGAACAGGTCACTGCTATCCTATAAGGGTTCAAGGATACTTTAGTGGCCATATCTCCTCCTGTACACCAAGCCTGCGGTTTGAAACAAGTGCATGATAAAAAAAGAGGCTGGAGAGCCGGTTCATGTATCCCTGGATCGACTTGGCAACCTCTCTCTCTGACGCAATCCTTGTAACATCTCTTTCTGCTCTCCTGCAAACAGTCCTTGCTATATGCAGAGTGGCAGCTTCCTGCGAACCCCCCTGAAGAACAAAAAGTGTCACTTTGCCAACTTCCTTGCTATATATGGCAATCTTATCCTCAAGCCATTTAACTCTCGTTTCGTCAAGGGTTCTTCCTCTCCCTTTAAGAGTTATGTGCTCTCCAACCGTGAATAAGTCTCTCTGGACCTCTTCAAGATCAGATTTAATGTCTTCCCACTTTGATAAGGCTCTTGCATAGCCGACAAACGAATTGAGTTCATCAAGATCGCCTTCCAGATCAATAATCATAGAGCCTTTGTTAACACGTTCGCCTGTACCGGTATCAGTTTCTCCTTTGTCTCCCTTGCCAGTATACATAATTGATAATGTGTCCCTTAATTGTAAATGTTGCTGAATTTTGCACTGAAGCAAATTATAAGTGCAATCAAGGGCTTTTGTTTCAATGGCCATAGAGAGAAACCTGCTCAGGGCGGGTATAATATCCGGAGGGTTCTGGGGTGTATTTACAGGTTTTTTTTCCTATCTCATTTTATCACTCAACAGGACTCAGGTCACGGCCTTTCTTATCTCAAGTGGGAACCCAAAAAATCCAATCGCATTTCAAACATTTGCCTTTGCCATGGTTGTTGTTCTCATTATACTTGGCATATGCGGCGGAATAGTGTTCTCTCTAATCTTTGACAAATCAGCAATATTGTTTGGAAAATTGAGCCCAAATAAAAGGGGCTTAATCCTGGGCATTGTCTTTGGTTTGGTCTTTATTCTTATATATCCATTTCCCGGAGAAATCAGCGATATAGGATATATACTTATATCAGCAGCATCAGGATACTTTCTCTCCTCATTTTATGCAAGATTTGCAAGAAATGTGCCCATTCCTAAAAAAGGATAGGCGGTAATTATAATTTCATTGAGGTGATGGTGAAACATGAGGTTGCTGGTAATATCTGATATCCATTCAAACTATGAGGCCTTGAAATCCCTGATTGCACATGTGGAATATGATGAGATTATATTCCTCGGTGATGCGGTTAATTATGGCCCTCAACCGGTGGAAACGCTGGATTGGATAAGGGAGAATGTGAAATACAGGATCCTCGGAAACCATGATAATTCTACCCTTAACAATGAAGATCCAAAATGCAGCGAAAAAACAAGGGATATTGCCATTTACACGATGGAAAACATAACGAGAAAATTAATGGATAAAACATCGCTGGAGGTGCTGAGCACATTCAAGAAATCAATTGATGTGGAGATTGATGGAATAAGATATCTAATGATGCATGGTTCTCCATATGACAATCTTTTCGGTTACACTTACGGAAATGAGGCGGAGAAAATAAGCGCCGATAACGATTTATCTAAATTTTCAAGGATCTTAATCGGACATACACATTTCCCTATGCTTTACAGGTCAAGGATAATCAATCCAGGAAGTTGCGGGATGCCCAGGGATGGAAATCCTAAACCATGGTATGCAGTGATAGACCACAGGAAAGAAGACATAGAATTCCACAGATTCAAGTACAACAGCGAACTAGTAAGGGAAATGCTTGGCAAGATGGTTAAAGATAAAGGTATTCTCCAAGAATTAATTTCGTATTATTGATGATGAGGATTGAAGAGAAATGTTTGACTGGGAAGAAATGAAGCTCAGGATAGGGTTTCGGAAATTTCCGGATGATTATACCCCGGGGATGAAGTGGGAGGCAGAAATGGAACTGCCTAAAGGGAAGGACATATTCATGTATCGGGAAACAGAAGGAATCTATGTAGTTATAGACTTCCAGAAATTTTATTTTCTCGATCTCGCACTTGCCAGATTTGTTCAAATATGCGCCTTAGCGGGTAATACTAAAGCACCGATTCTATCTCACAGCGACGCTTCTAAATTGGTTAGGATCTTCAAGGAAGATTTGGAAAAATGGGATTTAGCCATGAACAAATTATTAAAAGAAATGCCGGACAGGGAGAGAATTAGGACACAATTATGGGAACTATCTGGATACAGCACCATTCTCCACAATTTTATGAATCAGGAGTGAATTTAGAGATTTACTTGCTCAATGAAAAGATACATAGCTTAAGATTCCAGGCAATCACCGTAGATTACGCAATATTCTCCCATTTCAAGCATTTCGTCCAAGTATTCAAAGGTTGTTTCACAGTTAATGAGGCGAAAGAGAACTTTATTTCTCGTGACAATTTTATTTTTTATACTTTATTTCAAATATGCATATATTAATAACAAATTAAAAATTTTATATAATTTTATGATTCAGCGTGCCACTCAAAATTCAGGGACACTGTTAAAAGTTGACAAGAAAATACCTTATATCTCAGGTTATATGTTTAATTTGTTTCATTCTATATAATTTTACCATGTAGTTAGGTGAGAAAAATGTCTGAAAAGGGATTAGCAATTGTTATATCAACGGGAACGGAGGAAAAGATGGTAATGCTGGGGGTATTGACTCAAACGGCGGTCAATCTTGGGATGCCTCTTAGAATATTTGTCACAGGCACCGCACTGAAACTCTTCCTTAAGGATGGATACAGGAAAGAGCCTGTTTCGCCTGAAGGGTTTCCAGAATTCATGAAAGAGCTCCGTGCCGGTTTGGCAAGGATCAAGTTTGAAGGCTGGCATCAGCTCTTGAAAGATTCGGTTCAGGAAGGAGGCGTGAAGGTATATGCATGCTCGCTTATGGCGAGTGCACTGAACAAGCACAAGGAAGATTTTGATCCAATGATTGAAGATATCGTAGGAGCCACGAATTTCATGATTCAATCTGCGGAAAGCCAGATAATTGTACTGTAAGGTGATGAAAATGACAACAATGAATGTTGATAGCAGGGGAACAGCATGCCCAGGACCGATAACTGATTTAATCCGAGCCTACAAGAAGGCTCAGAATGGAGATATGATAGTACTGGTAGCAAACGATCCAGGAGTAGTTCCTGACTCTAAGGCATGGTGTGAAAGAACAAAGAATGTTTTTGTTGGTTCAAAGAACATAGAAGACTACTTTGAAATAACCATCCAGGTAACGGGAAAGAGGGCATAGGGGTGATGTCAAATGTCCGCGATTCCTTTATTGATTTATGCTCCAATTATTGCCGTGATATTTTATGCGATTCTTGGCTTCCTCTTTGGGGGATATGCCGAGAGAAAAACATACTGCATGGTAATAGCAACGCACCAGGTGATGGGCCTCAGATACAGCAGTATTTATGAAATTATCCTGATCAGCATTGGGGTATCCGCACTGGGAACAGGTTTACTGGTCGCGGTAGGTGCAGTTCCCGTTGTCGATGCTTACGCGTTTCTCCCTGGAGCAGGATGGTTTACCCTCCTTGGTTCCTTCATTTTTGGCTTCGGCATGATGCTGGGGCAGGGCTGCATGGTTGGAATGCTTTGGAAGTCCGGTTCAGGGTATGTAGTAAATTGGATGGAACTCCTGGGTCTAGCCCTGGGTTCAATAATCTTCGCTTTTCCAATCTTTAACTGGCTTGATCTCGCTTACTGGTGGAAAAACACCCGCACTGCAAACGTCGGAAATGGAAGCTCAATTAATTATGTACCTAATATCCTGTTTGGCATTCCAGTCGTAGTAGGGGCAGCAATAATCGGGATAGCATTCTTCGTGGCGCTCCTGGCTGTAGCATTAGTGCTTAGGAAGAGGCGTTTGAAAGGACAGGGAATATCAGGTAACAAGGGGAAAATGGCATTCATGAACTCTCCATATTTCGTTGGCACAATATTCTCATTCGCCATGATTGCTTCATTCGTATTCGCTGCCGGGCATTCTTTTAACTATCTGGGAGTTACGACCCCTGTTGCCCTCTTCTCACAGTATCTTCTTTCACCATTTGGTGTATATCTGGGTGGGAGCAGCTTATCAGGCAATTGGTATCAAACTATTCCGGTAATAAGTGCATTTTCATTCTTCATTCTGATGATCATTGCTGGTGCTACCATATTTTCCATGGCACGCGGTACCTTTAAGATTCGCTTCCCATCTGGTTCTGCCAGTAAAATTGGTGATCTTTCCATAGGTTTTGTTGGGGGTATAATTATCGCAATAGGAGCGAGAATTGCACAAGGTTGCAGCGTTGGGGGTTTCTGGAGCGGATTGGCGGGGCTCTCACTGTTCGGGCTTGTCTTCACGGTTGGGATAATACTTGGTAGTGTGGCAGGGTACTTTGCGTATATATTTCTAAGTACCAAACTTGCAGGATCAAGAACCAGGGCACATTCTCCTGTAAATGTCGTCTCAAGATATCGTTCTCTTTTGGAGCAATATGTATTTTCCATAATATTCGGGCTTATCCTTGTAGCAATAGGGCTGGAAAGTCTGAGTGCCAATTCAAAATATATCGTAAAAGTGCCGGCCAGCCTAATGACACAGGAGAGCTATGTCATGATCATCGCAGGGCTTATCGTTATGATATTGGGAGTGTCAATTTCAACATACCACTACATCAGAACAGGGGAGATTAAGAAATCAACCTTGACTCCTGCAGCGAGGTGATAAAAATGAAAAAGATAGCAGTAATAGGAAGCGGCGCTGGAGGCCTAATAACCTCCAGTAAATTGGCAAAAGATCTGTCAAAGGAAATTAAGAACGGAGAGGTATCCATAATGCTGTTCGATAAAAAAAGGGAACAGGAATTCCAGCCTGGATACCTTGAGGTTGCATTCCGGGGAACTGATCCTGCGAAGATCAGGAGACCCATGAAAAAGCTCGTGTCAGAAGGGGTGAAAATCGTTCATGATAACTGTGAAAAGATAGATCTTCCAAACAGGTATCTAAAAACTGAAGGCAGCAGTGAAAAGATTGACTTTGATTATATCATAATATCAACGGGTTCATCTCCAGACTACGATCAAGTTCCAGGGCTCAGGGATGCGAACATGGATTTTCACACAGACGCATACAATTCAAGCCTCATATACCAGCAAGTATTGAAGATAAAATCCGGCAGGATCGTTGTGGGAATAGGGGGACTTCCATATAAGTGTCCCCCTTCACCTAACGAATCTGCATTCATGCTTGATGAACATTTCAGGAAGGCAGGTATCAGGGACAAGGTAGAAATAACATATATAACACCCTTCACAAGGATATATTCAGCGGATTCAATAAACGAGGTCATAGCACCCATGTATAAGGACCGTTCCATTGAGAGTGTCACCGCATTCAACACAGATTCCGTTGATGCAAGCAAAAAAGAGATAACATCACTCGAGGGAGAGACAATGAAGTACGATTACCTATTCCTCACGCCGCCACACAAACCGGCAGAATTTCTTAAAAACACGGAATTGTCTGACGAAGACGGATGGGTAAAGGTTGACAAAAGGAATCTGCACATTACAGATTATGATAATGGATTTGCTATTGGCGATACTACGAATATACCTATATCGAAGGCAGGAGTTGAAGCGCATCTTGAAGGCATTGTGGTGGCTAACAACATAATCGCAGAAATCAAGGGAACCGAAAAGAGATACAAGTTCACCGGCAGGACGCAATGTTCGATGGAGACTGGGTTCCACAAGGCAACCTTTGTAGTAGGCACTTATGATACGCCCGTGCAGAAAATCACCCCATCCACGTTCAACTACATGGAAAAGAAAGTGATGGAGAAAATTTACTGGGGATCGCTGCATGGGCATTACGAATGGCTCTTCAAGTATCACTTCAAGAAAGACTATTTCGAGAATTAATCTTAAAAACTTGTTCAATGGTTGGAGGCCATTCCCATTTTCAATTTATTCCGTTAGTTAGGGAAGAGCATTTTAATATTCAAGAGAGAGGAATAGAGGTTCAACTGTGAAATAATTGTAAGTGTTCATCTGGATTGGAGTTGGGTATGAACTGGGAATTGTTCAAATATCTTGGAAGATTGAAATTTTGGTAAATGATGAATTGCAAAAACACGCACGAAATATTACTACACAATCGCTTTTCCTATTGCTTCAGCCAATCCCTTTGGGTTCTCCCACGCCATTGAATGTCCCGCATGTTCCACGATATCTACCTTAACACCATGTTCAGGTAGAATCTCAAGATCCGGGTTAGGGAGTGATTTTTCCCCAAATATGAAGGTTTTCGGGATATTTAGAGAATATAGAATATCTCGCCAAGATGGATTTTCCCCCACCGATAAATTCCTTGATGCTCGGTATGCAGCCTTGGCGGACCACATTCTTAGTGAAGCAGCCCAAATTCCGTATCCAGTCTCTTCACTTTCCTTTATGAGCCTTTGGAATCCCTGCTCAACAAACTCTTTCTCGGTGAAGCCAGCAATGTACTTGCTAATCGAACCTTCACGGCTCTTATTAAGGGTGGACTCACTCAGTATTATCTGGGAAATCCCGTTAGTATCCATCTGTGCCATTGATAGAGCAACAGCACCTCCCATGCTGTGACCAAATAGAACAAAGGATTCAAGTCCGATCGATTCAACGAATTCCAATAGATATTTGGCATGATCTTTAATGGTGTAGCAAAAACCATCCGGTTTATCGCTATAACCCGCACCCAGCAGGTCCACAAGGATTCGACGATGATTTTGAAGTGGTTTCTGCGTTGCTACATCCGGATAATCGAAGGTTCCAGCGCACCCTAAGCCATGGATGAACAGGATTGGTTTTTCCTTGCCTGGGAAATCATGATAAAGAATGTTGCTTCCTATTCCTTTGATTGAGTACTCTCTCATTTTTTCACAATCCATCGCATCATAAGAATCTATCCACATGGGTAAAAATCCAACTTTCTTCATCTTGCATTAAGGAAATAGCGAGCACGTAAGAATTGTCTGGAGAAATTATTAAAATCAAAGTAAGGAGCTAATGGAGGAAGGGATTTGAACTTCCCGAGTTGCTGATTACAGATTACCGCAAATCTTGAGATTTTCAGTGCGGTTTGTTTGAGTCAACAATATTTAATATGGTCAAACTAATATAGCTATGGTGAAGCTAGCTTGACTCTAAAATTAAAAGTCGGAAAAAAAGGTTATGTTATAATTCCGAAAGCAATAAGAGAAGCGACAGGAGTCGAGGAAGGAGATGAACTTATTGTCAGCCTCAATAATGGAATAACTCTTACCCCAGTAAAGAAGTTTGACAGAGGCGCCTTTGAAAGAGCCGCAGAAATTCATAAGAAAACAATATTTGAATTAAAAGAAGCTCTTTCCCCTCAACCCGGAGAAGTCTCAAAATATTCCCTGGAGGATGAGTTTGACTAACATATTTATTGATACAAATCTGCTTGTATACATCAACACTCCTAACAAGAATTATGATAAGTACCTTTCATTCTATGAAGGTCTGATAAGGGAAGATAGGGCTTTTATCAACATGATCGTCATAGATGAACTGCTATACGTTTCCGGAAAGAAGTACAAAGTACCCTACAATGAGACGCTGGAATTCATTGAATCATTGGTGTTTCCCTTTGCAACAATGTTGCCTTTAGAAGAAGTCGATTACTTTCTTATGGAAGAAATGCTCAGGTATTGCCCACAACCGAGCGGTTCAATAATGGCGGCTTCAATGAAGCGAGCATCCATTGAGACAATAATAAGCGAGGACAATGGTTTTGACCGTATACCGGGAATTAAGAGAAAGTGGCTTACTATTTGACCGTAAAATGTGCTTATCCCTATTTTTGTAGGCATTCTTTTTCAATTTCGACTCGTTGGTGGTTCTTCTGGTGCGTGCAACATTCCAGAAGTGTTTGCGAATGGGATGTAGGGTATTGGTTTATGCCCGTGAAGTTTAAGCATCAGACAGATGGTAACTTCCAAAGGATGATAAAAACATTGTTAACAGAAATCATAATCTGCAGGGTTGATAGACGAAGGACTTTTCCGGATATCTCTTTTCTAAGACCTCGCAATATACAGGAAAGATTATAGAGTGACCTCCTCTCCCAGCTTTCGCAGGGAACTTCCCACTTCAAAGGTTGCTGGGGAAATCTCCATGGGCTTGAATTCCCTTCGGCCCGAAGGTACTTTGTCCTTCATGCTAAGCCAT
>JAKAUD010000011.1 GCA_021827885.1 Thermoplasmata archaeon
GTTTAAGGTAACTGACGAAAGAGCGGGGGGGATGACTAGAAGAATAATTATTGATGGACAGCAGAGAATAACAACGCTCATTCTCGCACTTGTAGCAGTACGAGACAGAGCTCGGGTAAGTGAAAATAGTGATGATGCCCGGCTAGCAAGGACCATTGAAGATAATTATCTTTTCAATAAGGATACTCGCAACTCTGAAGATAAATTTAGACTTATATTAACCAGATCAGATAACGAGGACTTTAAAAGCGTGGCCAATGGCAACAGACCAACTGATGCAGAGACAAGCAATATTTTCAAAGCCTACAGTTTTTTTACCTACCAAATAAATGCCATGGGGGCGTCCCTCAATCTTGATGAGCTGGTAAATGTCATATCGGGTTTGGAATTTACTTCAGTATCGCTGGAGCAATCTGATGATCCAAATAGAATATTTGAAACCCTAAATTATAGAGGGAAGGACCTAACACAATCTGATTTAGTCAGAAATCTTTTCATGATGTCAATTCGAGATACCAATAGTGCAAACGAGGCGTACGAGAATTTTTGGTTCCCGATGGAAGATGAGCTGGGTACCAATAACAAGAAAAGAAGAGATAATCTTGAGGGGTTTATAGGACACTACATAAACTTGAAGATGAAGACTACAGTAAAATATGAAAACATTTATCCTGAGATTAAAAAATTCTTAGAAAATAAGGCAGATACAGAAGTAAAGGAAGAACTTAAAACATTGAAGGCTTACGCGGATTTGTATCAGCTGATTATTTATCCGGATAGAGAAAGAAATGAAGCAATAAGGAACAGTCTGCAGAATATAGGCAGATTGGACATGACTGTTCACTATCCATTCTTGCTTAAGGCGTACAAAGCCCATAGAGATGAAAAGCTGTCAGTCAGCGATTTCATTTCAATAATGCAAGTAATCGAATCCTACGCAGTCAGAAGGTACTTTCTCAAGGAGCCTCCTAACTCGCTTAATAAGCTGTTCGCTTCATTATGCGAGATCGATGACGGCGAATTACTTTCTTCATTTACGAATGCGTTAACGTCAAGAGATTCAGGCGATAACCTTTACTGGCCTTCAGATGAAAAATTCAAGGAAGCCTTCATAGTTTATCCAGTTTATAATAAGAAACGGTGGCTTTCTAAACTAGTACTAGACGAATTAGAGAAAAGTTTTTCACACCCTGAACCCATCTTGTTAGAAGATCTAACCATTGAACACGTTATGCCAAGAACCCTAGATGATAAATGGAAGAACTATCTAGGAGAAGACTGGAAAGAAACTTACGATGAATATTGTCATACTATAGGGAATCTTACTTTAATAGGGTCAGTCCCAAATTCTGCAATCCAACAAGAACTCTTGGAAACTAAGAAGGAAGAGTGGTATAAATATTCCAATGTGGAGTTGACTAAAGAAATAAATGGAACTTGGAGTGAATGGACCAAAGACCAAATGATAGAGAGAGGCAGACTTCTTGCAGAAAGGGCAGCACAGATTTGGAAAAGACCATCTGAGGTTAAATCGACGGAGAGCTCTAGAGTAGTAACATAGAAATCGGTCAATTTGCGGTCAAGTCTATACCCCTTGTCAAATCAAACTTGATTCCTAGTTCAAACATCTCTTGGATCAGTACTAGGATATTGTAAGCGACTGCCTTGCACAACAGCTCATTTTTCTGTGCTATTGGATTCTTGGATTTCAGCGAATCCCCTAGTTTCTGTTTCATTGAGAAAAATGTAGTTTCCACGTTTGACCTTAGGTGGTAATGTTTTTCAAATTCGTCACGATTATACATAAAAATCGCATACATCTGCCTGTATATCCTACTACCCATAGGCTTACCAGTTGAATTACTCTTGAAAGGGATGTACGGTACCCCTCCTATGCTGTCTATGAATGAAAGATTTGCTCGTGACAGATAGGCTTTATCTGCGGAAGCTTCTTCAATATTAAATCCTAACTTTTGCGTTCTTTCAATCAAGGGGATGAATTGCTTGATATCGGCACTGTGTGCATCTCCAACCTCTATGGCCGTGATTATATTCGTTTTGATTCCGACTGTTATGTGTGCCTTAATCCAGTTGTACTCCTTGTTAAGTCCGTACTTTCTTTGGGCATACTCTGCAAATCGAGTTGTTCTGAATCCAGAGCTGTCAGTCGCAAAACTGGACTCTACGGATATTAGAGGCAAAGCAGTTATTGATAGCAATCTCTGCAAAATTCCTGTAATTTCGTGACTGTTCAATACCTTTGATGATGTATTGAAGTGCGGTCTGTGACTGATTTGGCCTTTTTCTTCTGAGTAGTCATAGAAAGAAGCAGATCTTCTACTTGATAGCTGAGAATATACTTTTTGTATGGTGCAGAAAAGTTCGTCTCTAATCAATAATTTGGGTCTTCCTCTCCTCTGGTTAGGTTCTTCGATATTTGACACCAGGTCACTGAGTAGCTCATTGAAAATCTTGAATTCTCGGCTCTGTGCTAAATTGTAAGCTTTCCAGTCCTGTGGGTACGTTACCCTAATGGTCAGCGGTACTGACACATCTTTTTTATCGGAGCTTTTACTCCTTGCTTGCTGTGGTGTTTCTGTCATGAGTTTCACCTCGGCCGGTAGGTCACCCCTCCCAGGACGACCTACCGTATTCATCGCAGGTATTACCCTGTAATTACCAATCTTATATGTAATTGTTGTATAAATACCTTTTGGAGTTGCATTATACGGCATTTTCGTGGTAAAATATTAGTATTTAATAGCTATAATATAGCTATTATGAGTAGACAAAATCTCAAATTAATTAGAAAAGGAGTCATTGAACTCAGTCTTAGAGAAGTTGAAATCTACAAGACACGGGTCGTTGGCAACAACAAGTTTTGTGATAAAATTCATGTTCCGCTCGGCTGGAAGGGGAAAAAAGTCTTAATGGTGATGTTAGAATGAGCGATCAAAGTAGATTTAGCGAGAAAGTAAATGCAATATTGGAAATGGAAAAAGCATGGGGAAAAGAATGGAAACATAAAAATCCGCTCTGTAAAGAATGGCAAGAGCACCTAAGGATCTATGGGTATGGATTTTGCAAACACTATGCAGAGGCCCGTACAGAACAGTTTAAAGAAGCAATATTGGATTTATGGGACATTACCAAATGGGACGGAAAGCTTTATAACTGGGTATACATATCTAATAAGTGAATAGTATGTCTGATGTGCAGTTACTTCCAAAGTGGGTAATGAGAAGATACCTCGTATTATGGGACAGTTTTAAGAATAAAGAATTTGGTTTTGACGAAGCACTAAGAATACTTTCTAATCTACCCAAACCTGACGATAAAAAAATAGTTGCATTATTTTTGTCCGAACTTAGGAAAGCGGGCTGGTTAGAGGTAAAGTTCGATCCAGAGGACGCTAGAAGACGAAAATACAGGCTGCACCCCTATGAGAAGATTTTCGAGATTGTAATCAATGAGAATTCTAGGAGGTCCCAGCAATGAAGATAGAAATAGAACCAAGAACTTCTCTGTTGCTTGGGGAGAGGAAATGCAATATAACTATAGGAGAAAGTAATTTTGAAACTCCGGCTCCTGCTGTTACGAATACCGATATCTATTATGTCAATCAGATAATGGATGCAACTCTTTCCAAAATGGCGTTCAAAAATAAGGTACTGGAGATTAGAAAAAATCTGTTTAATAAAACTCTGGAGAATGTTCTCTTGAGTCCAAAAGGTCAAAAGAAGTTTGGTGGATGGATTGATCAACAGATCTCAATGGCCAAATCATCCTCCTTGGTGTCTCTAAGCTTATTCACTCCCACATTGCAGTACGTAACCGTAAATGAAAAGGTTGTAACGGAATTAGTGAATTTACAACTTCGTACTAAACTAGATGTAGTGAACATTCCAGATATTAGATATATTGCAGTCGAAAAGATGGCAGAAATCATAAAGAAAGAATCTGAAAGAATTAAGAAAAAAGGCAAGGAACCGTTTTATTTAATTCCTATGGATCAAGACTATCAAGTCTTTTCTCAAAAAGTCGAAGCGGCAAAGCCATTTATATCGGGAATTACGGCGTTATATGCTGATATTGGTACGTTCTTCCCGAACTTTGATGTACTGAGAAGCCTAGTAGCGGACAAGAATATAATCCGAGTACTCTCAAGAGTTAACAGATATTCCGATTCTGATAAACCATCGGTTCTTTTCCCTTTATCATTCCTATGCGCAGACATCTACTCGGTAGAATACGGATTTCCCACTTCTTCCGATCTTACCGAAAAACAGAGAATTGCAAAGGAAATCCGAACTGCAAAACGGTTTGACGTAAAGACTTTTGAATATTATACGGTCCAACTTCATGATGAAAAATTAGGGAAGTTTCTGAATTGTGGATGCCCAATATGTGAAGGCAGAACTATTGATGATATCCCTATCGATTTCATAGGTTCTCTGACTGCCGCCTTCAGAATTCATGAAACTTTCGTTATACATGATTTAATTTCTAGTTGCTTAGATTCTTACGAAATAGTAAAGACTTTTGCATTTCTCAAAGACGATATGACAATTCGGAAAGCAATGAAAAACACTTTTCTTTCTGATCTAATGACAACGCAGACAATGTTGCCTACAATCTAGAGGAATGTGAAATAATGAGCGTCCCTGACAAATTGCTGGATATTGGCAACCAGTTGGAATGTCAACCAGTAGCTATTGAAGTCTTTTCAAAGCATTCCAAAACCTGTCAGCTGTTCCTTTACGTTCAGAACAGTAGACTCCATCTGTACCTACCAGACGGTATCTCCTAGTCCCAGTGTGTACTTACAAAGAGAGCAGCTTTCCTTTGCACTAGCTTCCTGGCTGTACAATCTTTCGTTCTTTCCGTCATAGAACCAGAATCCGGATAGGTTTTTGTCTCTCGCCATATAACCAGTGAGCAGCTGCAATGCCTCAGTCACAGCAAGGGAAGCAACAACTCCGTTGGCGCTTACTATTTGAGCTGGACTCTTCACACGCTTCACATAGGTGGGACCCTTGCCTGATATCTCTGCTTCCAGCTTTTCTTTTGTAAGAAATCCCGTGCACCACATACAAGGACCCCCAGGCATGTAAATGTGCGCATGCCCGGACAGCATCTCCAGCTTGAATCCTTTCGACTTTTTTCCGGATACTTCAGTTCCGATCCCTATGTCTACAAGTGGGATAGCATGTCTCCAAGAAAAATCGTTTAAAAGTGATCTGGCTTGATAAGTATCAACGCAGCTGAAAATTATGTCGGCAGATTTTAGAGCCTTCACAGTGGGCTCGGTAGGAAAGGTTTCGGCCAGCTCTTCAGTCTTCGCATTTCTGTATATTGATTTGATTAGCCTTGTGATAACCTCGGTTTTCTTCTTGCCGATGTCTTTATTGATCGATCCAATCAGCCGGTGCATGTTCGACAGTTCTATGTTGTCCTCATCTATCAGCACAAAATTTCCGACTCCTGAATGGGCAAGCTGCTGCGCAACATGAGATCCTCCTCCGCCTAGTCCTACTATTCCCACTTTTGAGCTGAATAAGCGCTTTTGTCCGTTTTCACCTATTACTGCAATCTGCCGGTTAAACATCTCCTTGTGCGGTACCCTTGACTTAGCTTCCTTGGGCCAAAAGACTATTGGACTCCCCAGCCAAACCGCAGAAGTGACTTTCAGAGTTGTACGTTTCTCTTCGTCGTCTCCGGGAAGATTGACTACACCCCCAACGCTGTTGTCTAATCCGATTACGACGCTTCCGTGCAGCTGCCTGTCCATCAGTATTCTAAACCTGTCAAGCAATATCCTGAAGCTTATCTTATCCTGAGGGGACAAGTTGGGGTGGTTGCTATTATGTTTGTGCACTATAAGTAGGCCCAGTCTCAACTTTAGCGCGTGGTTTACCACCTCCGCTGTGAATTTATGGTCCCAAGCCGTCCCTGCATCTTTGAGAATATATGACTCTTCAGGGACTGGATATACTTTATTAACAATCACGGAAATCTTATCTTCAGAAACGGTTTTGCCTGCAAGGCAAATAACAACTCTTTCGCAGTAATTTACCGAGGGTTTATCCAACTCTGCTTTTACAAGATCACCTATGGCCGAAGGAAATCTCAACTCAACGGGCTTCGTTTTCACTTTATTCAACCTTTTCAAAACGCCTCAATTTTCCAATAACATAATACCAGAGTGGGTCAGACTGCTGCCAGGGAAAATTGGCCGAAAAATTAACCCACGGTTCTCCGTCTATGGCAGTATTAGAAGTACTGCGAGCTGTTATTCCGTTGTCGAACTTTATCTGATTCTTGACTAGAATTTGCGGAGGATCATTCCCTCCTTGAAAGACTATGAGCACATCCATTCTTCCAGGAATGCAGTGGGAAGGAAGCTGAACCTCTGATATTTTCAATAGGTAAGTTCCATCAGGCAAAGTCTTAGAAACAACTCTGCCGTTTCCGAAGTGGTTTATTAGATCTGTTTTAAGCTTAGATTTCCTAGTCTCATCCATTAAACCCTAGCTCACCGGAGTTGGAGGAAAGTCCACGAACTGTTCGTTCTCGTGTATCTTTACTAATTCACTGTTCGATACAGGTGTAAGTTTTTCACCCTCTTTTCTGAACAGATCAGTGTTTTGGGCCAAACTAGCCTTTTCTTTTATCTGTAAACCGCTTACTAAGTCCGTATTGAACGGACCAACTTTCTTTTCGTTTACCAATATGTATACTTCCCTCACTTGTTTTTCCGACATTACTTCACATCCCTATATGTTTCGCCGAGTGTAAAGTGATATTCTACTATTTATTAAGGGTTCTTAGCAAAGTTTATTAACAATGTATCGCTTTAACTTATAGGTGATACATTGAGGTTTGACATAAATCTTAAAAGGGAATCTTGGAAGTTGCCTGAAAATTATGTCGCTCTCGGGCCCCAAACACAAAAAGACATTATAAGAAGCTGCGTGATGAGTTATATGGATAATTTTGGCAAGGCGAGAATAAAAGAAATATCCTCCGCAATCGAAATGCCGGATAACTCCCAAACGCTTCTTAAAAGTCTTAATTACCTTGTCACCACACAGCAGCTATACTCTGACGGGAGATGGAGAGACCCTACTTATTATAAGAACGGGAGACTGAGTCATCCGATACTTCAGTCTAATGTGTCCGCCGGGAGGAAGGAATATGCTATTCGAACTTATTCTGGCGAAACCGGGAAATGGATCACAATTACCGAGTACGAAAGTACACCCACGCACGAAGTTATTCCCAGGTCTGGAATAAGAATAGACTTGGGCTATGTAGAAGTCCTTACAAACGAATTAAGCAGGATAAAGAGAGAGTCGGATAACGACCCAAACTTGGTTGAGGCACCAAATTTGAGGAGGAAGAGAAAGGATGAAATATAATCGTGAAGTAGACAGGAGGGATACGATTTCAAGATTTGGCACCCTAGAAACCTCCACTGCGAGTTATAGGCTCCCCACGTGTGCCCCAACACCAAAAAACAGGACAGAAGTCAAAGCCATAGAGCAGTTGCATAACATGGGAGCAAGATACGAGATAATAGTACCTCCCCTAAGCAGAGTCAGTGAAGTGGCAGATGAATTGTCTGCACTAGCTGGCAATTTGGTAGACAGGTTGTCAATCGGATATAAGAAACCATTAATACTTCCGGACATAGAAAATGAAATTTTTTCTTTCAACTGCGAAGCTAGAAAAAAGCTCTTTAAGTGGAATGGCAGGACCAGCTCTTATGAAACCGAGGAGGCGATTAGCGGAATTGTGAATTCTAATCTGTCTGGCGATAACAGCACTCATCTGGAATGGCGAAAAATGATCCTGAAGTACGGTTACGCCCCTTTACTGAATTTTATGTCCAGGAAACTAGCCGGATTAGGGGCAGATGTATTCTTTGTCCCTACGCCAATTGTGAGGGCTGAAAACGAAACTGTCCGACTTGCATTGGACATTGCTAATGCAGAGGTCCCACTTGCAAAACTTAATCAAAAGTTTACAATGCATGGTGTTCAGTTCCTTCTTTATGGCGAGATTTTCGAGGAGGGCAGTCAGTCCTTGGAATCCAGAACGAAACTAATAGAGGGGTTGAGAGGGTGGGCGAAAAAGGATTCGATGAACAGTTTATTCCTCTCATTTAAGGTACATGATCCCAACGGCAAAATATTAAGAAATCCGAACACTGGACATTCGGCCAGGAAGAATCTAAGTGAATTTATCACAAATCTTCAGGAAGCTGTGGAAGCCTCAGGATCAGTTTTGCTTGGACTGAATTGGGGGAACTGGTCCCTCGGAATCCTCGACAGTGGAGCTGACATAGTAAGTTTCAAAGTTGATGGAAGGGCAGACATCACTCGAGTCTTCAGTCGGCGAAAAGGATTTAGGTCAAATAGAAGGGTCCCAGATTTCATGATGCCAAGAGCACTAACAGATGCGCACTATGAAAGACTCAAGACTATCTACGAGGAGACAGATGCTTTCCCATGCAGCTATCCTGTCAGACCCGAACCTTACTGGGAGTTTTCTTATGATAGTCAGCATCAATTTGTAGCGATAGAACGGCTGGCAACGCAATTCAATCTTTCGGATGAATATAGAAATGCAGGTATTGATATAAGTGTCAACTTCCGGGAGGCTGTGACTTCCCGGGTTAACGACTCAGAGATATCACAGGAGCTGCACGATTTGTCTCCCTCTACCTGGTAGTCTTCGAGGCGCGGAATTGGCGACAAGCTTTGCTCTCTGGAAAGTCAAAACGTTTTTGCTCTCCAAGATTCTTGCTGGTTATCTATGAAACTGCTTGACCTGTTCAGTGGGGCAGGGGGGCTCTCCCTCGGGTTTAAGAATGCTGGCTTCAAGGTGGCCGCCGCAGTGGATTTTGACTCAGTTTCCCTCGATACTTATGGGTATAATATGCCTGAAACTTTAACTGTTCTGGCAGATCTCTCTTCCCTCGGACCTGGAGAATTCTCTACGCGTTACGGATTCGACCGGGGGGAGTTCGATGGTATCATTG
Source organism: Thermoplasmata archaeon (assembly GCA_021827885.1). The sequence continues at coordinate 9,047 of JAKAUD010000011.1, forward strand.
GGGGTCCGCCTTGCCAAGGATTTTCGCTAGCCGGTCCCAGAAATTTCTACGATAGAAGAAATACACTGTTTCTCCGTTTCAGGGATTATGTAAATTTTTTTAAGCCCCGTTTCTTCCTTATAGAAAATGTCCCCGGGCTCGCTTCTTTATTTGGTGGACAAATACTGGACAGGATAAAGAGAGAATTCTACGGTATAGGCTATAATGTCACTTCAAGTATCTTATTGGCTTCTGACTATGGGGTCCCACAGGACAGGAAGAGGATCTTCATAATTGGTGCGACGGATTACTCTTTTATTTTCCCGACTCCAGTATACTCATCTATTTCATCAGGTCAGCAGTTGCTCTCAGATGGCAATAGAAAATTAACTGTCCGGGATGCTATAAGCGATCTTCCTCTACTGGAGAATAGCCTAGGCTCCGAAGAGATGCCGTATCCGTCGCCACCTGAAACCGAATACCAGCGATTTATGAGAGTTGATTCGGATTCCATTCACAATCATATAGCATCTAATCATTTCGAAAGAACGAAAGAGATTATTTCAAAAGTCCCTCCAGGCAATAATTATAAGAGTCTGCCTCAGGAGCTAAGGAATACGAGAAATTATCATGTGGCTTGGACAAGACTAAGCTATGACAGACCGGCTCCTACAATTGACACAGGCCACAGGCATCATTTTCATCCGGTAGCAAACAGAGTGCCTACAGTACGAGAATCTGCCCGGCTGCAGTCATTTCCTGACAAATTTGTATTTTACGGGAGCAAAACATCACAATATGTACAAGTTGGAAACGCTGTTCCTCCTATCCTTGCGTGGGCAATCGCCCAAGTGATAATCAGGGGGTCGTGAGCTACGGCCAAGTATGAAGTTCCTAAGGAGTATTATTACAGGCTTCACCATATAAGGCCGAGATTCAAAGGTAACGTCGAAAGAGTTCTGCTTTACATGGCAGATGCAATATCCAGAATGCCGAAAATGAAGAAATCTGAGTTCGTAAAGCGATTGAATAACGAGATCAGATTCTTCCCAGGTAACGCGACCAAGAAAAATAAAACAATAAACAACTGGAGAACTGAGATTTCGTCTTTGTTTGCTTTGGTAGGATACGACAGGGATGCTGATGTAATGTATTCGGAAGAACTTGCAAACAAACTGGCGTGGAGCCAGGACTTAATGCATTTTTTTAAAGTTTTTCTATTCACTTTCCAGTACCCCGGTGGCCATCTCAAGTCCTACGAAGCCAAGGAGTGCATTGGACGTCATATTAGATTCAAGCCGGCCAAGTACTTGCTGGAACTACTGGTCTCAGCTGAAAGGGAAGAAACCAGAGAGTTCATCAACAAAGCAGAGGCAACCCATTGCATTTTTAACGACCTCAGAGTTACTGCAGAAGGAAGAAGCGTTTCGGATACCCTTAAGATAATTAGAGAAAATCGAACTAATGGACTTTCCTACGACTGGGCAGGGGACAAGATAAGATATGCCGGCGATATACTCGACTACCTCGTTTATGCAAACTTATTGAAGAGGAACGGACAAAAGTACTATATCAACATGGCAGAATCGGAAGCAATTTCTGTCTTCCTCGAAGATACCAGCTGGTTTGGCGGATACGATTTTTTCTACAACCATACTTTTGAATCTCAGGATCTCACGAACGCCCAGGATGAATGGTTTTCCTATGTAAACAAAACCACAGCCAAGGTTACGTTTGAAACTGACATACTTTCACTGATTGGATTGTCAGCAGCGGAAATCAAGAAACCAAACCCCGTAGAAGATGCTGAAATTCAGGATCTCCTTGAACAAGTCAAGGTGGCAGGTCAGCCACCTAAGACTAAGGAAATTGGCGACAAAGGAGAATCCCTTATATACGGTCATGAATGCATGAGATTGAAGAAAGGGGGGAGAGAGGAACTTGTTGCCTCGGTAATGCCAATCCCCAATCAGTTTAAGATGGGTTATGATATAAGATCATTCGAACTGGATAAATTGTCCAATCACAGATTAATAGAAGTGAAGACTTCTATAAGCACTGAAAAATTGGATTTCAATCAGTTTCGTCTAACAGAGAATGAATGGAACGCCGCTCAGTCTTATCTGGATAAGTATTATGTCTATAGACTTGTCATAAATAAAAGTGGTCACAAGCTCTTTGTGATTAGAAATCCGGTTGAGAAATATAAGAAGGACCTTGTTACAGTGACTCTATCAAACGGAGCTCTAGTCAAGTTCACAGACAGGGCTGGCGATTTCGAGGAGCTGCTCTTATGGAAAGAATAACTGCGGTTTCTGCCTTTTCTGGTATTGGAGGAATGGACCTTGGGCTCAAGGGAGGTTTTATTTTCCTAGATAGGAAGTACGCACGTAGATCTGTGGATATTGTGTATTCAATTGATAACTACAGGGAGGCATGCAATATTTATGAAACCAACTTTAATGAAAGATGCAGTTGTGCCGATATCAGAGAGGTTCCGTCTTCTAGCATTCCCGATCACGACCTGCTGATTGCAGGATTCCCCTGCCAATCATTTTCCATTGTCGCTCAATATCCGCCAAGACTCGGATTTGAATCACGGGAAGGAAAGATATTCTATGAAATCGTAAGGATTCTGAGAGACAAACAACCAAAGGCGTTCATAGTGGAAAACGTGAAAGGCATAATATCGGCCAACAAAGGAAAAGCCTTCCCACTCATTCTAAAGGAGTTTTCTGATGCAGGCTATACAGTAGGAAGCAAACTGATGAATGCAGCGGAATGGGGGATTCCACAAAAAAGGGAGAGAGTTTTCATAATAGGAATTAGAAAGGATTTGGGAGTCCAGCCGAGTTTTCCTTCGCCAAAAAAAAGAACTCGGCTGGTTCCGCTAAAGAAAGTAATTATGGACCATGAATCTGTTGACAAGAAATACTACTTCAGCAACAGAGCCGTAGAGGGTCTGCTGAAGTCTAACCCAAGAATGAATAAAGGGAGAGTCCAGAATGTAGACGAACCATCTTCTACGGTAACTTCCCACCTTGCCAAAGTGAGTCTGAACAGCGTTGATCCCGTGTTAAAGGTCAACGGTGTTTTCAGGAGATTCACACCCCGAGAGGTAGCTAGGATCCAGTCTTTTCCAGAAAACTTTAAGCTGGTGGGCACCGATTTTCACCAGTACAAAGGACTGGGAAATGCGGTTCCCCCGGTTCTGATGTGGCATATAGCGAGAGAAGTTCTCGATATTTTGAAAGGAGAAGCGAGGGATACCCCTGTTCAATATGCACAAAAGTTACATTAGCTCGACTGAAGATAACTAGTTCAGGTTGAACTTTCATAGGAGGGAAATAATACATGGCTGACGTTATGACAAAAAGACAGCGGAGCCTCAATATGGCTCACGTCAGGTCCAAGGATACTAAACTGGAAATGTCGATAAGAAAGAATCTTTGGCAAGCTAATCTCAGAGGCTATCGGCTTCACTTTAGAATTGAGGGCAAGCCTGATCTAGTTTTTGTAAAGGAGAAAGTGGCTATTTTCATTGACGGCTGTTTCTGGCACGCATGCCCCATATGTTACAAGGAACCTGAAACTCATAAAGAATATTGGGAGTCCAAAATGAAAAGAAACATCGAAAGGGATCTTGCAGTAAACAAATCTCTTTCAGGTTCCGGCTGGTCAGTTGTAAGAGTCTGGGAGCATGAAATCAAAGAAAGTCAGAAAGCGGTTATTGAGAGAATCAAGGATGAACTCAAAAGAGAACCGACGGCTAAGAAATAGTTTAAATCTCCTCCTTAAGCCCTTGCGTATTTCTCACGAATTCGAGGCCCGACTGGCAAGTCGATCTCTTTAGGCTCCAAAATTATCGAATATTATATTTCATTCCTATTTAAGTAGTTAACCGATTTTAAGTGCAGCTTATGTACTTTAGGTGCAAGTTCGACTTCGGGTGCAACATTGATTTTAGGTGCAGAATTGATTATAAGTGCAAAGCCTAGCCCGATGGCTTAGAT
>JAKAUD010000199.1 GCA_021827885.1 Thermoplasmata archaeon
CAGATTACGTACTAATAACGCACTATCATCCTGACCATATAGGAGGATTGAAGCTAATTCTGGATAATTTTAAGTCTGATGTCTTTGTACCTGACGCTGAAGTTGATGTGGTGCTTGGAAAGGCGATGATGATTCCTGCAAAAACAATTCTGTCGAAAATCGTATCAAGAATGATGAAAGTCGAGCCGGTGAAGGATGTGAAAAAGGCATCAGAGCTACATATGAACGGCATTACAGTCATAGAGACTCCGGGGCACACCCCGGGAAGCACATCGTATTATTTTGAAAAAGATGGCGTTATTTTTGTAGGCGATGCTATCACGAATAAATCAGGAGTACCAACAATTAATAAAGGATTCACTCTTGATATGAAACAGGCTGAGAAATCTAAGGCCCTTATCTTAGAGAAAAAGCCTTCAATAGTTCTCGCAGGACACGGGAAACCACTAATAAATAGATAGAACTGCAAACCTTAAAATGATTTTGCTTCAATGAATTTCAATTCTATTTTACGATCATCTGAGCAAGAAAGCTCCAATCTTTAGAGAGGAGATGAATTGCGATATAATTATTATATCCAATGGAATTGTGTAAATAATGATTAAGGCTCTTAAAGTGCGATTGTACCCGAATGAAGCACAATCCTTGCTTCTGGAAAAGCACTTTGGATCCTGCCTTTTGTATGGAACTATTTTCTTGTGATCAGGAACAGGTATTATGCAGATCACAGGAATGAAGAGAAAAAAGGGCTAACCGCTTTCGATACCATGAGAATGCTCACCGAACTCAAGAAAGAAAAGGACTGACTGTATGAGGTCAATTCCCAGAGTCTCCAGCATTCTCTCGTGAAACTGGACATGGCATTCAAGTCATTCTTCAGGCACAACACAGACTATCCGACATACAAATCGAAGAAAGACAACCAATACTTCATTGTGCCATCCGGTTTCAAGAGTGCAACCAAAAAATTGATCATTCCGAGGTTCACGGAAGGAATCATCTTCATGGACAAACACAAAATCCCGAAGAATGTAAAGCAGGCAGTCATATCGAAGGACGTGGATCGCTATTACGCCTCAATCCAATATGAATCTGAAGAAGCACCAGGGAAGGGAATCGGTACGATAGGCATAGACATGGGAATAAAGGCATTCATAACCACTTCTGACGGTTCGCAGGTAGAACCGTTGAACTCATACCGCAACATGGAGAAGAAGCTGAAGAGGCAGCAGAAGAAACTATCAAGGAAGAAGAAGGGATCTAACAACAGAAAGAAGCAGGTAACGAAAGTGCAGAAAATACACCAGCAGATCAGGGATGCCAGGTCAGACTACCATCATAAGGTATCAACGGCGATAGCCAAGCACTATGGTACCATTGCAATTGAAGACCTGAACACATCAGGCATGCATCAGAACTACCATCTTTCAAAGAGTATAACCGATCAGGGATGGTATCAGTTCAGGCAGATGCTTGCCTATAAGATGGAGTGGAGAAACGGTGAACTCATCGAGATAGGAAGGTTCGATCCCTCATCGAAGCTCTGCTCAGCCTGCGGAAACACAAAGCATGATCTGGAACTCTCAGATCGCATATACCACTGTGATGCATGCAATCTCTCCATAGACAGGGATCTGAATGCAGCAATAAACATCCGTAACATCGGATTGATAAAGGTAGGGAAGGGCATTCCCGAATTCACGCCTGTGGAAAGTGCTACAGCGGCGGAACTCCTTAAGGGAGGTCTACGAGTTGCCACTCTATGAATCAGGAACCTCCGATCCTTCAGGGAGGAGAGGATGTCACAATTGCCACAATTTCTAATTCGTTTGGAAATATTTTTTTAGGGTTTTCATGGTTTTCAGGGACAGTTAGGCAAAATGAAAGCAGGGGATAAGAATGAGGCAGTTAATCCAATATCAAAGAATGGAGTCACATTGATTATGAGAGATTCTAAATAATTTCTGGAAATTCGCATTCAATTTATATTATTCATATAAAGTTAGTAAAGGGGCTGGATGACCACTCTATAATGAAATGCTGATTCTCTTGCTCACTTTTCCTTTTACCAGTGTCGTTTTGAACTTTACTTCACCTACTTCTGAGGTATTCTTCACATGAGTACCGTGATCAATTTGATACGGCAGATTGCCTATTTTTACTAGCCTTATCTGCGGATGTTCCGGAACGATTCCCCTTGAGATCGCCATTAAGTCGCCATCTGATAATACTGAGGATCTTGGCCTATATTCAAATTCTACATTGACACCTTTCTTGATTATTTCATTGGTTTCTGCTTCTAATTTTTTTACGATTTCCTCACTGATTTCAGGTATTTCCAGATCAACCCATGCCTGATCATCATATGTTTGGTTTATCCTGTTGCCTGCCTTGTAATCTCTATAAGCTATTCCAGTTATGATTCTCAATGCAGTTCTGAATTTCATATGTCCATAACGTACGTCCCAGTCAATATACTGCTTGACTTCTTTTCCTTTAATGCTATCCGGATAAGTGTCGTGTGAAATTAAGTGTACGTTTGTTCCATCATTCCATGTATCGATTATTTCAAATTCCTTACCATCTATGGTTATCTTCCCCCTATCGTTTGGCTGGCCTTCACCCGTTGGATAAAAAACTGTATTGTCCACCACCAAATCGGTAAATTCATTGAATATTACTTTACCAGTGGCCTCTTTCAAATAATTATTGTCCAGATATGCTAACTTAGTTTCCATTGTAATCCCTTATTCATTTTCCCTTTTATCCTTTTTCCTTTCCCAGTATAGCATCTGTTAAGATCAAATTTCTGAATATTGAATAGTTATCCCAACCACGCCGAGCCCAGCATTAACGGTTCGTTTTTGTCTTTCATTGGACAGATTATATATCAAGGAATGCAGAAAAAGGTGAAAAACAATGACTCACTAAAGATAAATATTTGATAGCGCTAACACCTTGTTGGATTCTGAAAAACTTGAGTCTCTGTACAGGCTTAAACGGGATGAGATAAAATATGATCTTAATGTCATGAATATTTTTGACAAGTTTTTGGGCTATCCGCATAAAAACTTTTCCAGTTTTCATGTTGCCGGAACTAATGGAAAAGGCTCAACCGCCTCTTTAATATTCAATATAATCAGGCAGAGGTATAAAACTGGCCTTTACACTTCCCCACACTTAAGAAGATTTAATGAGAGAATCTTCATTCATGACAGAGAGATTTCAGATTCTGAAATTGAAAAATTCCTGGACTTTATTGAACCGTTTATTATGGAGAATTCAAAAATAGGCAGAAACCCAACTTTTTTTGAAGCCACCACTGAGCTTGCTTTCCAGGCATTCAATGAGAACAGGATTGATTATGGCGTTATCGAGGTTGGTCTTGGTGGAAGGCTTGATGCTACAAATGTAATCGAACCCGAGATTTCGGTGATCACAAAAATAGGGTTTGACCATGCAGATCGCCTCGGTGGCACACTCCAGTCAATTGCTTATGAGAAAGCCGGAATAATTAAGAATGGAAAACCTGTAATAACCTCGGAAAACAAGGATGAGGCCATAAAAGAAATTAGATTCGTTGCAAAGAGAAGAAACAGCAAACTGGTAGAAATCAAGAATTCCTGCCAGATAAAGAATGTATCCAATACAGAGGATGGATTATTTTTTGATTTGACAACTGAAAAAAATGAATATGAAATAAAATCACGACTGATTGGAGAATTTCAAATTGATAACATCTGTTCAGCGGTAAAGGCTATCGAAACTTCATCCATCGATTTAGATCCAGAGCAGATACAGGAAGGGATTAGCAAGACAAGGTGGGCGGGAAGATTTGAAATTATAAAGAAAAATCCAAGAATCCTTATTGATTGCTCGCACAATCCTCCAGCAGCAAATTCACTATCCCTCTCATATAATAAGATGTTTAATGACAACCCTGTCTTGCTGGTAGGAATGCTGTCAGATAAAGACCATTACTCCTATGTGAGAAATATAAGAAAGATTTCAGATCATATCATCTTTACGAGGCCTGATGAGCCTGACAGGAGCCTTGACCCCAGGATTCTTTATAATGAATCAGCGAACCTGTTCAATGAAGTAAAGGTCATTCAGGACCCTGCTGAGGCATATGAATATGCAAAATCGTTAGGAAAGCCAATTGTCGTTACCGGATCTATGTATCTTGTAGGAAAAATAGCTGAAATCGAAAATTTGAATACCTATCCTTTCTGATTCCTTGTTCTGTGATACTGGAATAACTAGTTTTTAATAATTAAAAATCTAATCTGCTATCAATGATAAGGTTACAAGCAGCCCATAGATAACAGACATGATTCAGATTCTGGTAAAAAAAGGGTTTAGTATGCCGGACGATTAGTGATGACTTGCAGGTGTTATAGTGAATCCCTTTGATAAGTATGAAAAACAGAGTAAAATTTTAAAAGGCGATTTATCTGCCCTCACTTCATCCCACATACCAGATAATTTTCCTCACAGAGAACGCCAAATCAATTTGATGGTGGAGGCCCTAAGCAGCATAATGAGGAATTCCCGCCCCTCAAATCTTCTTTTATATGGAAAAACGGGAACCGGAAAATCATCTATAACCCAATATGTTATGTCAAAACTCGCTGAAAAAGCGCCAGACTCGATTCTTTCATGTTACCTGAATTGCCAGACCTTTGATTCCCCCTATTCAATCCTTATAAATGTTGCAAAGTCCGTATCCGGGAATGATAATATTCCTCCTTCAGGATGGCCCTTGGATAGAGTTTACACAGAATTAAGTTCAAAGATAGAAAAAAGCAAAAAATACCTGGTCATAATACTGGATGAAATTGATAAGCTCGTAGAAAAGAATGGTGGAGATTCCCTGTATGTGATTTTAAAGGCCGCCGATGAATCAAAAGGAGCTAAGACGTCTATTATAGGCATAACAAACGACACATCATTCACTGAAAAGCTTGATTCTCGTGTGAAAAGCAGGTTGAATCAGGAGAGTATTGTCTTCCCACCCTATAACGCATCCGAACTGAAGGATATTCTTGAGCCAAGGGTCAAAGGTATATTGGCTGAGAACGCGATAGAAGAACCCGCACTTAACCTGTGCGCCGCGATTGGAGCACAGGAGCATGGTGATGCAAGAAAGGCCATTGATCTTATGAGAATTGCAATTGAACTTGCAATCAGGGATGACAAAGAGATTGTTACTACTGAGCACGTTTACAGGTCAAGAGACAGGCTTGAAACTGATGTCCTGAAGGAAACCATAAGGACATTGCCAACGCATACAAAAATAGTCATAATGGGTTGTATAGCTGCGAGTGAAATGAATAAAACTAATATGATAACAGGCGAGATCTATGCAAATTACAAGGATATATGCCATGATATGAAGATTCCCCCGGTGTCATCTCGCAGGGTCTCTGATCTTCTCTCGGATCTCGAGGATGCAGGCTTGATAACCACAACCATACGGAGTCTTGGACGTTATGGCAGAACACGGTATATCCAGCTCAATGAAAAGGAGAAAGAGATGAAGAAATACCTGATGGAAGATGAAGAAATGGGAAACTTCGAAGCCTCCACAAAATCAATCCAGACCAGGTTTGGTAATTATGAGGCAAATAACACCAACCTTGATAAAATACTTACCGCAGCAGATGAGGGTTCGGAAGCGGAGATCTCTTAATCAATCATAAAACACATGTCATCCGAAACATGAACCAGAGTAAAGTTGTTATTCTTTGCAAAATCCTTGGGAGCAGAAGTCCAGTCGTAATTATCGATAACAATAATAAAATTATCTGACAGGTGTGGAAGAATTGAGTTAAGTTCAAATGTAACATGTTCGTATGTGTGCGTCGAGTCGTGAAAGAACATGTCTATCTTCCCGTATTTGGAAAGCTGTTCTTTTAACGTTTTCGCAGAATCTCCAAGTATTAGTTCCCATTTAGACTTGAGTTCCTGTGGAATCACAAAACCCACCGGCATCTCATCTGCATTCCCATATTTTACTCCAAGATCAAAGCTGACCAACCTTGAAGAACTGCCAAGTGCCTTGAGGATTGCACTTGTGCTTGTGCCTGGACCTACCCCTGTTTCAAACACTATTTTTGGCCTCGATATCTTGACTGCTATGTATAAAAATGAAAATTCGTCCTCCGATATTTGCCAGAAATCCCTTCCATTGATCTTCTCCAGTAACCCCTTTTGAAAAATGTTTGCCTCTGATTCCAGTTCTCGGAGATTGTCCACTTCGTGATTGTATCTTCTTTCCAGTTGCCTGATTATGGATTCATTCAACGACAATTTCCAGTTCCCTCTCAATATCCATGATTATTGCCCTGGCATTAGTCTCTTCTTCAACCATCTCTTTGAAATGCCCGGCATCCTGTTTTATCATATCAAATGTGTTATAGTGCATGGGAATCACAATTTTTGGGTTGATCATGTTGACTGCATGAATTGCATCTTCCGGCCCCATAGTATAATGGCCACCAATAGGAAGCATTGCTATGTCAGGTCGGTATATCTCACCTATAAGTTTCATGTCAGAAAACAGGCCGGTATCTCCTGCGTGATATACTCTTGTGTTTCCATTATCCAAAATCATTCCACCGGGATTTCCAGCGAATTTTTCCTCGAAGCTTGAGGAGTGCAATGCGGGAACAGCAGTAATTTTGATTCCATCAATTGTTATGCTTCCGCTAAAATTAAGATCGTGAATTGCCAAACTGTGGTCTTTCTCCTGAAGAAGCCATGCCAGTTCAACCATTGTAACGATTGGTGCCTTGTTCTTAGTCGCTATTGGCAGAGCGTCTGCGACGTGATCTGAGTGCCCATGCGTTGCCACTACGATATCTGCTTTCACGTCGTCCCTTTTAATTTTGGCTACCGGGTTGTGTTCAATAAAAGGATCTATCAGGATATTTTTCCCCATATCTATATTAAAACATGCATGTCCGTGCCATGTCATCTTTATTTTATTCATGATTAGTCAATCAATTTATTTACTTATATTTTAGGTATCAGACTTTGATCTTCAGGAACAAGAATGCATCTTTCCGCTGGCTGAATGTGCGAGATATGGGATCTACCACCGTTATTAACAGGAAAAGTAAGCATCAGCGTGAACAATAATGCAATCAACCCTTGACAACACATTCCAATTGAATGCCTCCTACGCAAAAAGAATAAATACCTTCCACCAATCTGCGTCTTGAAACTAATGAAGACATATCTAAAGGTAACATTTTCAAGCGAAGGCGCAAAACCAAGTGAAATTATTAACAGATTGCGTTCGCTTGGATTCAAACCACTCATTGGCGAACAGGATTTAATATATGAATGGGGTGAAAATGCAACCACCGAGGATTCGATTTGGTTCGCAGATAAAATACAGGCTACCTTGGAAGGCTTCAAGGTCTTATTCCAGATTGAGACTCTGAACGATTAATCAATATTAATCCGACGGATATTGCCACAATTTAAACAGGTTATTTTCAATAGCTTCCCGGATATCCTCACTCTGAAGTTTCTTGAATATAGCATTTTGCAATTTTTGCAATAAAGCCGCTTGATGCTTTGTGGTAGCGTAATATCGGCCCTTAAAGCGATTTTTTCCATAATATTCAGGTATCTTGAACTAAGTTTGGCATCTCTGGCCTCATTGCTCAACCTGAACATGTTGATTATTCTCCTGTTCGCAATCTTGATTATTTCGCCCTTATCTCGCAATGAACACAAAGAATTAAATCGTATATAAAATTTGAAGGTGTGATCAGGAAGATTATATTGGATATTGATGGAACCCTGACCGATATGGATCTCAAGGTTGATCCTGAAATCATTGATTCCCTTAGATATGTTCAGAGACAGGGAATCAGCATAGATCTCTGCAGTGGAAATGTGTTGCCGGTAATGATGGGCATCAGGAACATACTTGGTTTGAAAGGTTATCTTGCAGCAGAAAACGGTGGAATTTTTTATGCAAAAGGCTCTATCAGGAAGGATTTCTCCAATGAAGCCCCATTAGCCGCCTTTGAACTAATAAAGAAATATTTCAACGTGACGGAACCCGTAACAAACAGATGGCGAGAGACATCAATAGCCTTCAACTGTAGCGGTGACATTGAAACCTTAAAATCTTTTGCAAAAGAATTTCCTGTTTCTATCCAGTACAGCAAATTTGCATACCATATTCTCAACAAAAATCAGGATAAGGGACACGCTGTGAACGCTATTATTGAAATGTCATCGGTTATGGCAGACGAAGTTCTCGTTTGCGGAGATTCGGAAAATGACCTTCCTATGTATATCGACAGTGTTCACAGGGCTGCGCTTTCAAATTCAGACGACAGGCTAAAGGAACGTGCAGACTATGTATCTGTCGATAAATTTGGCAAGGGACTCGTCGAAATTCTAAGGTTCCATGATCTTATCGAATGATTTGTATTTTCCAAAATGATCATCGATCAATTCATTATTTTCTATGGCAATTTCCCCTCCTAATACAACGTTATCTGGAAAGATTGCCTCGAACCCATGGAACGGTGTGAAGGGATTTTTTGAGTGAAGCCTTCCTTCATTGATTTTCCTGGCAGACGAAAAGTTAACCGTGAAAAAGTCAGCACCATAACCTTTTTCTATAACACCTTTCTTCAGTCCGAACTGAGCTGGTGGATTGAGTATTGCAGTGTTTACAAACACTTCCATTGGCACTATTTTCTTCCTCACCAAATTGAGGATCAAGGGAACCCGGGTTTCAACCCCAATCATCCCCGATTTTGCATGCTGAAAATCTCCCTTGTCATATTCAGTATGGGGAGCATGATCAGAAGAAAGCAGTTGGATATCGCCGTTTATATATGCCTGGAAATTCTCCATTCTGGTTTTCTCATCCCTGATTGGTGGATTCACCTTTCCCCATGAGCCTGAAAGTTTCTCGCACGAAAGAAGCATGTGCTGCGGTAGAATTTCCTTCTGGAACGTAATATCACCCAACGATCTTACGTTTCCGTAGTCACTAATATGGGCTGCTATCTTTCTTCGCATTGAAAATGAGTTCATTTTTTTCATGGCATCAAGTTCACACTGTGATTTTCTGGAAAAATGGTGGTCACACATACTTTCCTCCTTTATTGCATTATTTCGCAAGCAACTGCCGGATTCACAGTGGAAAATAATGTTCTTTCCAAGTTCATCAAGTTTGGATTGATTCGCTTCGCTGATCTCCTCTATGCCAGTCGCATTTGTGCTCTCTCCCATAAATACTTTTATGCCTGCAGATTCTTTATGGATTAACGGAATATTATCTCCGTTGAACATGGAATGGAACCCATAATCACAGAATGATCTGCCCTTGATGGCACTTTTCTTTTTTTCGTATATTTCATAGTCTACAACTGAAATTGAATTGTTGGGCATGTCCATGATGGTTGTGGTTCCGCCGAATATTGCAGACATGCTTCCGGTAGAGAAATCTTCCTTGTCTGTCTCTCCGGGATCCCTGAAATGCACGTGTATATCAGTGGCACCTGGGAATACTGCCCCATTAAGCTCTATTACCCTCTTAACATTCTGGAACTTTGACATGGATTTGATCTTTCCATCAGCTATTCCGATATACAAATCATCAAATGTTCCGTTCCTATAGAACTTCCCGTGATAGAAAAATTCAGAATTTTCGAGCTCTTCCATCAGACTCCCCTCCTGTTTCCCCATATGAGTTTATGCAGTTGAGGCAAAACCCTTACATTGATCCTGTCTTCCAGAACCTTTTCAGCGAGCCATTTCAGATCAACACCCCATGCCGGCTGGAAGAGAATCTCGCTTGTACTCTTCCACTGTTTTGCGTAGGATAGGGCGAATGTATAATCATTAACGTCGCTGATTACAAACTTTATGTAGTCGCCAGGGCGGAGCATGTTTAAGTTCCCTTTAAACAGGAACTCGGATTCTCCTGATGACGGCGTTTTAATATCCATATCAATGTAAGTGCCATTTATCTTGACAACTTCACTTAGATCTAAGGAACCTCCTGTTTCCAGGAGTACATTCTTTCCTGATTCTGTACATCCTTTCATGAATTTGATGGCCTCCCGTTGGAGCATTGGCTCCCCACCCGTGAAACAGATCCAGTCCTCTGGTATTTTTCCTATTTCATCCAGAATGGTTTCTAACAATACCTCTTCTCCTCCACTGAACGTATAAGTGGAATCGCACCACCTGCACCTGAGGTTGCAGTGATTGGTGCGTACAAAGTACATGGGCAACCCTATGAATTTTCCTTCCCCCTGTATGCTATGAAACCTTTCTGTCAACAACATTTTAAACGATCCCTTTTATTGAAACCAAACCCTTTTCCCTGATTCTGAAAGCCTTGTCCTGCCGAACTCCTCCATTTTCTTGACTTCCTCAAGGTTGAATGTCGGTCCGTCCCTGCAAACCTGAAGCCCATCAACAGAGCAAGAATCACACAGGCCAATGCCACATTTCATGCTTCTTTCCAGCGACAATTCCATGTTTATTTTCTTATCAGATACATAATCAACTATTGATTTAAGCATTCTCTCAGGGCCGCAAACATAAATCATCCTGAAAGATTCCAGATCTAGCACTTTCATGCCTTCAACTATATTCCCCTTGATTCCGGATGTTCCATCGTCCGTGGCTACGGTTAATTTATCACTCCCGAAAAGTTCCTTGAACAGGAGTTCGTCTTGGCTTCTTGCGGCGATAAGCCCATGGGCATTCTCGTTGAACATGGGCCTCAGCGATGCCATTCCAGACCCACCCCCGACCAGGAGAATTTTTCCATCTACCCTGGTGAATCCTTTCCCGTATGGTCCTCTGAGGAAGATTCTTTCACCTGGTTTAGTGGCAGCCAGGACATTTGATGTGTCCCCATATTTCTTCACGGTAAGGCATTTTTCCTCACCGATCATTGATAGGGACATGGGAATCTCAGATTTTCCAGGAACCCATACCATTACGAACTGGCCTGGTTCTACTGGGATATCCAATTTGAAATAGAGTGAATTTACAGTTGGCGTATTTATCTCGTTTCTTAAGATTCTTGGTGAATAAATCACGTGAGTGCCAACCCCCTGAAATCTTCGATTTTAGTATAGCCTTCAGCTGCCATAAACTCTTCAAGTTCATTAGACACTTTGGAGAAAATACCTCTTCCGTGCTTCCATAAGGCGGTTCCAATCTGCACTGCAGAAGCCCCGGCCATAATATACTCAATGGCATCTACGGCGGATTCTATGCCCCCAACTCCAATTACAGGAATATCAATGCTCGATTTAACCTCATACACGCACCTGATCCCCACTGGCTTGATACTTGGACCGGATAGTCCGCCTAATCTATTTGTAAGAACAGGCCTTCCTGAGTGGATATCTATTTTCATCCCCCTTACAGTGTTGATAAGAACAATGGCGTCAGAATCTGATGCCGCTCTTGCAATGTCAATCAGGCTTGTCACGTTTGGGCTCAGTTTGGACCATACGGGAATCTTTACTGAACCTTTTACATTCTCCACAATTTCCTTCACCAGAGAAGAGTCGCCCCCAATCTCGGATCCAAATCCCTTTACATGCGGGCATGAGAGGTTTAATTCTATTGCATCTGTTCCATATTCCTCCATCTTTCCCGCAAGATGGACAAACTCATTAACATCCTTTCCAAAGATACTTCCTACAACGGGTTTTCCAGATTTTTTTGCGATTTTGATTTCATTGCCTACATTCAAGATACCGGGATTCGGTAATCCCACAGCATTAATGACTATTGGATCATCAACCGAAACTATGGGAGGTTTATACCCACTTCTTTCCTCCATTCCTATGGATTTTGTGACGACAGCCGCTGCTCCTTCATCAAGTATTCTCCTCATGGTATATCCATTCTCATCAAGGATTCCTGAAGCAAGCAGGAATGGATTTGATAATTGTAGAGAGCCGGCAGAAGTTGAAATGTCAGGTTTACTCATGCATGTGCTGATTTTGAATTATTATGTAAAGGTTCCTCATGCTCAGTTATCTGTTAGGAAAAAAACAAGCTGATCACAAAGAAACAGTTTGATGGCATAGAATTGATTCCTATACCGGATCAGCAGTCGTATCTCAATTCCTCTGGAAAATCTGTGAGAGGAATGTAGTTTTCCCCGGGAATGCTCATTCCATAGTAAAATATCTGAATGCCCTTGGCAGCGTCAACAGGTGAACATCCAAGAAGATATTTACCTCCAGTCTTGATGAAATCCCTTGCCTCGAGTTGCGATCTATAATGCATGATGATTTGATCGGATACTTCCATAAAATCCCTGATTTTTTCGTTGGATAAGGTATGATTCACTACTACCCTGCTGGCTCCGGCTATGATCATGTCAACAAAATCTGTCTCCATTGAAGGATATGCCATTAGGTTAAATTCAACATAACGGGAAATGAGAGAATATATTTTAAAATTGAACTTCCCACGCAATAGGGCATCCATGTCAACAACAAAGAACTCTTCGTCCGGAAGTCTCGAAAGATCGTCAATACCATCGAAATTGCCCAGTATTCTTGAATGGGCGATTATAAGGCATTTCATTCAGGTGAATAGATTGCACTATGTTAAATTATTCTATTTTTTTGGAGTGTCACGGTGTATCACGGTAGTATGCGAGAAGGCAATTTTATTAATTAACTAAAAGACCTATTTTCAGCCACTTCGTATTCAAATGGTGAGAGAAATTATTCGCGGTCGTTAGCAAAAATTTAAT
>JAKAUD010000194.1 GCA_021827885.1 Thermoplasmata archaeon
GATCTGATTGATCTATATTTAAAACTTAAATTGTAAGTTTATTATAATTTATGGTATTTTATAAAACGAAGTTTTAAATAGCATAATTTGTTTTGCGAGAGCATGAGTATCAAAGCTCCTAAACTCGCCGTTATGGCGATAGTGGTGGCTTTTGTCTCCTTAAATTTTGTTGCAGTTGCAACAGGGACAACAACTACCACACCATCAGGGCAAGTTACCATCGGTACTGCAGTATCGACCACCATTACTGACCTGAATCCGTTCACTGCAACAAATAGCATTGCAGCTGACTTGGTGCAGGAAATGTATGCAGACAATCTGTTGTACATGTGGCCGAACGGTAATTTGACATCTTGGCTAGCAGAAAACTACACTGTTACTGATCACAGTAATGGAACTGAAACCATTCTGTTCCACCTGAACCCTAATGCTCAATGGGTAAATGGGTCAAAAACAGCTGGACAGATAACATCAAAGGACGTTCAGTTCACATTCCAGATACTTATGAACAATAACACTCTGAACCAGGCTGAAGGCGGTGTAGCTGACAACTTGACCTCCGTGACTACACCTAACAACACAACTGTTGTTTTCAACTTCAACAAGACAAGCACGCTGTGGCTTACCTACGTCTCGCAACTCACGATACTTCCTTCTGCATGGGCAAAGTACGATAGCGGAAACCCAGGAAACATTGGAAGTTTCACAAACATGTTCGCCAAAATCGGCCAGGAAATTTCAGCCGGTCCTTTCTATCTTAACAGCTCAAGCAGCCAGGGAGCAACATTGAAGGCAAACACTAACTTCTGGATGGGCGTGCCAAAGACCCAGACCCTGTACCTCGAGGAGTTCAAGAGCACAACCGCTTCAACTGAAGCCCTCAAGACGGGAGCAATTGGAGCAGAAATACCTGCAACCAGTGATTACAACTCTCTGTCAACAACTCCGAACATAACAAACGTGGTCTTCCCCGCACCTTACATAGTCAACCTATGGTTCAATGATAATGCCGCTCCATTCAACAATGTTCACATAAGGATGGGTATGGCATACGCAATTAACAAGACACAGATCATGGTTAAGGCGGAAGACAACCAGGGTGTTGCAGGATCGCAGAATGTTTCATACGGAGGTCTCCCAACAGTCCTTAAGCAGTGGTGGGCAAGTGGTTTGACGTATTATCCATACAACACAGCGCTTGCAAAGCAGGAACTTGAAATGGCTGGATACCATTACAACTCAACTACTGGTCTTATGGTCAATAATACCACCAATGCAAACATCAACGTTACAATAGTTGACCCATCTATATCTGACTGGGAAGCTGCAGCTACACTCATTGCAACTGATCTGCAGGCTGTTGGAATCAACGCTGTGCTTGAAGTGACGCCAATCAGCACATGGGCAAACGATGTATTCACTGCAAGTAATTTCGTCAATGGAATCTGTACTTACTACGGATATGTTCCTTCACTTACTAACCCATCATATGACCTACAGGAACTGTACGGATACAATGGCGGATGGAATGCTGAGAACTACACAAACAAGACCGTAGACACACTGCTGAACCAGTCTCTTTCAATCACAAACCAGACACAGCTCAAGACAACACTGGACAAAGTGCAGAAAATCATTGATGAGCAGGTACCAGTTGTACAGATAGAGAACGCATACAACTACTATGCATACAACAACAATGAAGTCAGGGGATTCCTGTCTAACATCAGTATATTCAACCCATACAACCTGATGCAGGTCTATCCAGTTGTTTCAAGCAATAACAATGGAAGCGCTGGATTATCAGCTCTTGACTATGGCATAATAGGTGCAGTTGTAGTCGTTGTAATTGGAGGAATTGCTGGATACGCAATCAGCAAAAACAAAAAGAAAAAAAATGACTAAATACGATTTGCAGTGATACCTAATGGAAGTCTCATAAATGATTACAAAACGATATCTTGCAACTCGTAGCATATATGCTATTGCAACAACTTTTGTTGCAATAGTAATCAATTTTTTATTACCAAGATTAGTACCTGGAAACCCCGCAATCACTATTTTAGCAACAAAATACCATTACCTGCCACCAGGCCAGGTAAAACTATTGGAATCTGAATTTGGCCTTACAAATGCCAGTTTGCTATCACAATTTGAAACGTATATCGTCCAGTTATTTCATGGGAATCTTGGATTTTCCTTTTACTATTATCCTCAATCTGTTGTTCAGGTAATTGCTGAGCACCTGCCTTGGACACTATTCCTCTTGGGAACCGCCACCCTGATCTCAGCCTTCCTAGGCGTTTATGTTGGGAGAGTTACTGGGTGGACCAGTGGTTCAAAAGGAGAGACAGCACTATCTTCATTTTTCATCGCACTCACCTCCCTTCCATATTTCTGGTTTGCAATTCTTATGCAACTATTGTTGGCAGTTGATCTCGTAATAAACGGCATTCATTTTTTCCCAATTTCCGGAACATTTGGCATTCAGTTTACACAGGGATTCAACTGGGGCTTTATATCAAGTGTACTCTGGCACAGTATCCTGCCTATCTTCACAATAGTGGCTACTTCATTTCCTGGTTTTGCTTTAACAATGAGAAATACAATGGTTAACATGAACAAGGAAGACCACATAATAATGGCCAGGGCTAAGGGACTGCGTGAAGAACAGATTATCAAGAAATACGCCGCAAGAAACGCAATCCTTCCGGTTTCCACACATATTGTCCTTGCATTTGGATATATTGTATCAGGTGCTTTTTTTGTGGAAGTAGTGTTCTCGTACAAGGGTATAGGTTATATGCTTTATCAAGCAGTTACTTCGCAGGACTACCCACTTACCGATGGAATTTTTCTCATAATCACCTTTACTGTTATTATTGCAAATTTCATCTCTGACCTGCTCTATGCATATCTCGACCCGAGAGTACAGTTAACGTGAGGTCAAAATGATAGAAAATATTACATCAACTTTTGAAACTTTGAGCCAGGGGAGCAAGCGTACAAGATCTGACAGTATAATTAAATCTCTGTTTATTAACAAAAAGAGCCTCTTTGGCATTATAGTATTCGCGATCTTTGCTGGCATAGGCATATTAGGTCCATTTCTGGCGCCCTACAGCACTAATTACATTGGAGCAGCTGCTTTCCTTCCGCCAAGTTTTGCTCATCCTCTGGGAACTGATTATATAGGGCATGATGTGCTTTCTTGGTACCTTGTAGGAACCGGCACCTCACTATACGTTGGAGCAACAGTAGCTCTGTTCACAGTTTTCCTCGGTGCTTTTGTTGGATTAGCCTCAGGTTATTATGGTGGGATAATTGACAGTGCCTCCATGAGGGTTGTGGATATTCTTCTCATACTGCCAGGTTTTCCTCTTCTGGTTATACTTTCAGCTTATCTCCCGCCTACGATCACAACTACAATCATAATACTATCAGTGCTTGGCTGGCCCTTTATGTCAAGGGTTATACGTTCCCAGGTCCTGAGCCTTAAGGAAAGACCCTTCATAAAAGCAGCAATTCTATCAGGAATGCCTGGAAGGAAAATTCTCTTCAAGGAAATATTCAAGCATGTCCTTCCGCTCATAATTATCAACGCTGTTTACATCATGGTTGGAGCCATAGTTGCACAGGCCGGCCTTGCATTCTTCGGCCTCGGAGATCTCAGGTCAGTCAACTGGGGTACCTCATTGTATTGGGCACAGGCCACAGATGCTGTTATCGATAACGCCTGGTGGTGGATTCTTCCTCCAGGCATATCCATTGCTATACTCGGTATTGCAGCCAACCTTTTTGGAAACGGACTAACAGAAATATTTGGAGAAAGGTCAGGGGAAGTATAATGTCAACACTTTTATCCATAAACAAACTGGAAACAATGTTCGAGACCAACAAGGGGACTGTCAAGGCGCTTCGTTCCATCAGCCTAGACGTAGAGAAGGGTGAAACTATTGCTCTTGTTGGCGAATCCGGTTCCGGCAAATCAACACTTGGGCTTTCTATATTGAAACTTATTGAAAAACCCGGTAAAATAAGTGCCGGAGAGATTACATTTAGGTCAACAGAAGGGGATCTCGATGTGCTTGGTCTTGAAGGGGGAAAACTCAGAAGGTATAGATGGAAGAAAGTAGCAATGGTTTTCCAATCAGCAATGAATGTTCTTAACCCTGTTATGAGGATAGAAGACCAGTTCCTCGACACAATGGAAGCTCATGATATACCATTAAACGAAACGAGCCAGCGTATTGACCATTACCTTGAACTTGCGGGACTTGGACCAAAAGTCAGACGCCTGTATCCTCATGAGCTCAGTGGGGGAATGAGGCAGAGAGTTAACATCGCCCTTGCCTTAAGCTGCGAACCTGACCTCCTCATTGCAGACGAACCAACTACTGCTCTTGACGTTGTTGTGCAAAAGGAAATCCTCAAATCACTCAGTTTACTTAAGCGCGAACTCGGGCTTACGGTGATCTTCATAACTCACGATATATCGGTTGCGCGTGCAATTGCTGACAGGATTGCAATATTTTATGCTGGAAGAATTGTGGAGCTTGGAAAGACGGATGAAGTTATAAACAGGCCAAAGCATCCTTATGCCAGAGCCCTACTCTCTAGCATTATAACTCTCAAGACTGAGAAGGGAGTGAAGCTAAACGCCCTACAGGGCAGCCCCCCCGATCTCAGGAATGAGATTGTCGGGTGCAGTTTTATACCCAGGTGCCCACTAGCGCACAAGGAGTGTTCATCTTATGTCCCTGATGAAAACTATGACACAGATCATTACGTGGAGTGTGTTTCTCCCATTAAATACTGAATGGAGTGATATAAAATTTCAGAACAAACTGAAGAGACAATAGGAAGTAAAATGGAACTTGAGCGAGAATTTGGAGGAAGCTATGTGCTCAAATTCGATTCAGTGACCAAGGTCTTTAAGAACGGGCATATTGTAAATTACGCACTGGATAAGGTAAACCTCACCATAAAGAAAGGGGAGACAATTGCAATAGTCGGGGAGAGTGGAAGCGGGAAAACGACCCTTGGAATGATTGCCCTGAACCTTTTGAATTATGACAAAGGCAAGTTGCTATTCAGAAACAAGGAACTGAAGAAAATAAAGAGAAAAGATATGACAGAATTCAGGTCCAAATCCCAGATGATTTTCCAGGACCCATACGGTTCGCTAAATCCGTACAATTCTGTGTACCAGTCTGTTGTCGCACCATTGGACAACTTCAACAAGAGGATGTCCAGGAAAGAGAAGAGGCAGGCTGTACTATCGATGCTAGATAGAGTGGGTTTGAGGCCGCCAGAAGCTTACATAGATGAATACCCCAAGAAGCTGTCAGGAGGACAGCGGCAGAGGGTATCCATAGCTAGGGCCCTAATCATGAGACCCGAATTCATTGTTGCCGATGAACCGACCTCCATGCTTGATGTCTCTGTTAGTGCAACTGTCCTTGGGCTTCTTAATGAACTGAAGGATGAGATGCATTTTTCCATGATTTTCATAACTCACGAACTGGCAACTGCGAAGTATATTTCTGACAGGATGGCCGTTATGAACTTGGGAAGGATTGTGGAAGTAGGCGAATCGTCCCTACTTGTTGAAAAGCCTTCGCACCCTTACACAAAATTATTACTCAACTCAATGCCTGAATCCGAGGCCCTGGAAGACACCCAGTATGAAGTCAAATCATCTTTTGGCGTCATAAACAGCGGAATAAAAGGCTGTACTTTTGCATATATGTGCCCATTTGTCAAGGATGACTGCAGAACAGTAAAGCCAGAATTGAGAGAGGTTGGGAATGGGCATCTGGTTGCGTGCCACTACCCTCTCTCATAATATTTTATAATAAATTAGTCTCTTTTCACAGCATATATCGCAACTGCAGCTATTATTACGACCGGTATTGCCACGATGGCATAGGAAAGTGGTGCTGAGATTCCAAGGATCGTAAAACCCTGCTGGGGTTCATAATCAACTAACATTGATGCCGTAGCAGTCCCGTTGCTTCCTGTTGCTTCCAATGTTATATTGTTTTGCCCCCGGGCAAGGTTAAGTGTGGAAATCTGTGAGTTGGAAACAATCTTTCCATTGTCCATCCAAGTATAGGTGTAGTTGCCATAGCCAACGCCATTTGGGAAGGACCCTATGAATTTCACTGTTCCAGTACCAATGGTCTCCTTACTCTGGTTAAGTACTATCTTTCCCGTAAGGCCAGTTATTCTCACATCTTTATGGCTAGATATTGTTGGCATGTGAATATACATTGAAGATACATTTACACCATCGTGCATAAGCATACCATAGAAACTTATGTTTTGGTCCACAGCGGGAGAATATTTCCATTCTGCGGCGGGGTCAGTCTGCAGGACTGTACCGTTTCCAATGTATAGCATGGAATGACCACTGCCGGCTCCTCCATCCATTATAACATCTCCTGGCGATAGGAAATATGCAGGCATCATACTGTAGTTGGATACATAATAAATTGAAGCGTGCGGGGATCCAAGATACGAAGCAGGGATTGGTTGATAGCCCATTATCCTCTCAACAGTTGCATTGTTGGGGAAAATAGAAAGATCATAACCTGCAAGATAGACTGCAAGCCGATATGCGCCAACTATTCCGTAACTGCCTGGAAAGCCACTCTGGTAAGTTGTAAGGTTATCACCTGGATAGCCCGCACCAACCAGGGCAAGATCAGTCAAGCCGCCGGCAATGAGTGCTTCAGAAACGTAATGGGCGCAGTCTTCAGAGTTGTAAAAGTCCAGGTTTTTCTGAAGAATAGATTTATTAATTCCAGCAGGGTAGGTTTGGGTGTGTAAATATTTCTGATGGACCATTTCAGCATAGGCTACAGCCGCTGATCCATTGTAGGAGTAGTTAGATTGGTAATATTGGTTAGAAGCACTGTAAGCCGTTCCTGTTAATGAATTGCCGGCGCCTGAATTTGCTGGGGTATAAAAAGAGGAAAACATCAGGAAGAGGGCAAAAGCAGTTACTAAGCTAACTGTTAAAATGGATTTTCTGCCAAGTCTTGAATTTAAATCAGGTTTTGTTTTCACAGAAGTTAAAACAACAAATCATATTTAGAAATTGCGCGAATTGAATGCTAGTTTACCTATTTCCCATTTGCATTGGATGATTTCCTTATTTAAAAAAGGACTTGAAATATTTCCCCTAAGCGTCCGGATTGTAAACAATTTATTGCTTTAGGTTAATGAAACAAACTTTCCGCGGTCGAAGAACAGTTCTCTAATCCCATTCTCATGTTTTACAAATCTGAGATTAAGCTTCCGGGAATTTAAAATGGCATAGAATTCTCCCTGATCATAGAAGACTGGCAAATCGAAACTTGAGACATCGCTCGTTATTGAAAGGAACAGGTTGCCAGATTTGCGGTACACTTCTGCGTCAGAATATCCACGATAGTCTTTGTAGTTTCCCAGGATGCTCTCGATATAGCTGTTTTCTCTGATATAATCGAAATCTCGGTTCGGATCTCTGCCAAGAAGCAAAGCCAGAATCGGTTGTGTTAACATTGCCTGAGGGATACTACCTTTATTGGCCAATACAACCACTCCGATATTCCTGTCAGGCAGGAATGATATGCAGGATGAACAAAGATAGATATCTCCCGGATGCTGGTACATGGTCTCGCCAAAGAAGTCAGGAAAAATCTCCCACCCGCTTCCGTAGGATAGTAAACCAAACTGGTTTGTTATCCCTTTGCTAATTCTTGGCTTCAGAGCCTCCCCAGCAAAACTCCAGTCCTGGATGGTCTTTTCCCCTTTCCTGTTGCTTTTAATCCAGAATCTCAGATACTTAGACATATCATCTATGTTGCTTAGAAGTCCCCCCGTTGCGTAATTAAGTTCATTCTGGGGGAAGTCAACTTCCTTTTC
The DNA here is from genome assembly GCA_021827885.1 of Thermoplasmata archaeon. Next base: position 7,915 of record JAKAUD010000194.1, read on the forward strand.
CTGGTTAATTGCAAGGCCGCTGTAAAAGCTTGAAATATTGGCAGTGGGACATAATTCACTTATTTTGAACCCTGAGCACTTCATTCCTAAAGGCTTTAGCAGTTCTTCTTCTGCGAAGGTAGAATAGGGCATACCGGAGACCCTGCGAATTATTTCGCCAAGTATGGTATAACCCTCGTTCCAATACAGATGCCTAGAATCTGGCGGGCTGAATCTTTGAGACTCCGCTCCTCTGGAATGTTCAATAAAATCTTTGAAATTTTTAAGCTGGATATTTGTTGTGTCTTTTCCCATACTTTGCATGAGGTAAATCTGGGTCGTATTGAGGGAACCTATACCAGTGGAATGGGATAGTAGCTGTTTTATGGTAACTGGATTCTCATCTGTATCAAGTGCTAGTTCCGGTATGTATTTTTTAACTCTGTCCGTCAGACTGAGCCTACCTGTTGAATTCAATTTGTAAATTGTTAATGCCGTCAAAGACTTAGAAATGGATGCAACACCACTTATGGTTGATTTTCTGAAAGGAGTGCCACTTTTCCTGTTTGATACTCCGAATGCCTTGGAATAAAGAGTGCTGCTTTCATCGGAAATTGCGATGGATAAACCTGGAATGCGCCAGTTTTCAATGAATTCTGTTATAAGTTTCTCTAAACGCTGCGTATGTGATTGGAGGGCAAAATCAAAATTTTCCATTTCATCATCAATCCTTAGATCATATTTGAAAGACAGTTCATTAAACATACTCCGAAGCAACCTGTTTTCATGGCTTGGGATGATTTCCACTTGTGCATCTTATTTACAGGGACTTATGAACCCTGCCTATCTTTTCAAAAATAGACATGAGCAATTGCTTATATTCACTCTCCTGGAAGAGGTCATCCACTGATACAGAAGCTGAATGCCCATTGGCATGAATCATTTTCCCATCTCCAAGATACAATCCTACATGGCCTTTAAAAAACACAAGGTCCCCAGGCTTTGCTGAATCGAAGTCCGGGACGGTTTCCGTGAAGTCCCTCTGTTGGTCTGCATTTCTCGGGATCTCCTTTCCCACAAACCTGTAAAGTCTCTGTACCATGCCGGAACAGTCAAATCCGAAGTCTGAAGTACCGCCCCACAGGTAGGGAATCGTCAGGAACATCTTAGAAAGTTCTGTAACCTTGAAGTTGTAATCTGTTATTTTAACGAGCAGCTCTTCAGGCACATTGTATTTTTCCACATCATCGGTGGAAAGGTAGGAGCCGAATGGGAATTTCATGGTTCCCGCATCATAGTAGTGTTTCAACTTGTATTCCCTCATGTCGCCATCTGCAATGAGCCGCTTTTTAACATATCCTGCCAGTCCATCTCTACCCCTGATCCGTACAAATTCTCCATGTTCTGAAAGAATACTCACTTCCTCACCGTAAATCAGCTGAGAATCCCTTTCGCTTTCAAACTTGGGCTCAACACGAATGTCAGCTACACTAATGCCAATTATCTTCACGATCCTGCTAACTGGTACTATCATAAAAAATACTCGTTGCTTTAACCATTGAACAGCAGACAGGAGCGCAAGTTCGTTAAAATACAACTAAGTGTTTTCAATTACCATGCGACCTGGGATGCTTATACAATCCGGAATTAGAGGATATCCCGACCGGGAGTCCGCACTTAAGGCCCTGAAAAAATTGCTGCCTTATTCTGTTGTCTTTTTCCGGGCAGATTTCACAACATCATCTGACCTTAAGGATTTAGTCCATGATGTGAACCACCTTTACAAGGTTGAGGAAGGCATAGAGCCCCCTGTCATTGCTGTGGACCAGGAGGGAGGGAATGTGGTAAGGATTCCATGGCTTGACTATAGCCCAAGCAACTACTTCCTCGGGAATTATGACAATCCTGAGTTCACAAGATACGTGGGGAACCTGACTGGATACCAGCTCTATGAATCTGGAATCAGATGGAACCTTGCCCCAGTGCTTGATATGCTCAACAGCTACAATCAGGTTATCCTTGAAAGAAGCTTCTCTGAGGACGTAGAAAAGGTTGCATTGCATGGTTCTTCCTTTGTGCATGGCCTTCAGGAGGCAGGAATCGCCGCAACTGCCAAACACTTCCCCGGGCATGGCGGCGTCCTTGAGGATTCTCACCTAGTGCTGCCAAGGGATACAAGGCACAGGGAAGCCATCCTCAATGAGGCCTATCCATTCAGGAAAGCAATTGAGGCAGGTGCAAAGACAGTAATGCTCTCTCATGTACTTTATGAGGCGCTTGACAACGATCTGCCTGCATCGCTTTCTGCGCCAGTCCAGGAACTTCTCAGGAAAGAATTTCACTTTAACGGAATCATGCTCACCGATGCAGTGGACATGAAAGCGCTTTCCAACAATTATTCCCGGAAGGAAATTGTTGAGCACTCTGTGGGACAGCACACTGACCTTGTGGAAGCAGGAGACCTGGATCTTGGGTTAGAGCTTGCAGATTATGTAAAGAACGTTGATCCTGCAAAAGCTAAGGAAAAATACCAGAGGCTTAAGGGGATTCCACTTCAGAGGGAAATCAAGTTTGTCCCCCCTGCAGAGTTGCTGAAGAGCGTTGCTGTTTCCAATAATGCTGTGAGGAGAGACATCAGGATAGATCCCAGAAAGCACTTTTACCTTGTATTCCTGGACACACAACCTGAGAGCAAGGTATCGGAGTTGAAGAGTTCTGCTCAAGCTGTCAAGGAAAATCTCGAGAAGCTGAATCTTGATTTTGAATCGGTTTCACTTGAAGAACTTGAAAAGGCAAAGATGAAGAATTTCCAGGTTATATTTGTGGGAAGGAATGAGCATGTAAAAGATAGGATTCACAGGGTCAATGAAATATGCAGAAATGCGATCGCTGTATTCATATCAACAAGCATTTCAAAGGACCTGGGAGCTGTAGACCAAAATATTGGCTATATAGCCGCATACTCCTCAAAGGAAGAGAACCTGATGGGCTCAATTTACAGAGCCCTTGGCTTCTTCTAATCTTATTTTAACCCTGAAATAATTTTATCTTGCATATTTTTCCTTGAGGCCCACTCCAACACCGGGGATGGCTGGTCCGGTTACTTCGCCATCTTTCAATGTTATCCCGTCAGTGGCAATATCCTCAATGATGCTGCTGTATCCATCAAGATCACTGTACTTCACTGCAGATCTGGAAAGCGCAACAGCGAGTCCGGCAGTATTTGCGACCCTTGTTTCCACCATGCATCCAATCATAACAGGTGCTCTATAAGCCTCAGCAACGCTTGCCATCTTGATAGCTTCAGTTATCCCTCCTGATTTCATCAACTTGATGTTTATTCCATCTGCGGCTTCATTTTCAAGCACATTAACGACGTCGTCCGTGCTGAATATGGCTTCATCTGCAAAAATTGGGATATCTGAACGCTGCCTGGCAAATTTCAGCCCCCTGATATCATGCATTGGCACGGGCTGCTCCAGAAATTCAATATTAAGGGGCGCAAGCTTTCTGGATATTTCAATGGTCTTTCTGGCAGTGTATGCCTGGTTGAAGTCCACGTAGACCATCTTTTCCATCCCTATGACATCCCTGACCGCCCTGGCACGTTCAAGATCCTGTTCCAGTCCGCTGCCCATCTTTATCTTGAACACCTGGATTCCCTGAGAAAGGAGATCCTCAGCCTGTTTTCTGGCCAGTTTAGGTTCAACAAGGTCAACTGTGTATGATGTGCTTATCTTATTCCTGTAATTACCAAGCATCTTTCTCACATTGGTTTTGGCTCTCTTGCCTATTATATCCCAGAGAGCACAGTCAATTGCATTTCGGCTGGCCTTGGCTCCTTTAAGCAGGCTTTTCATCAGCTCGTTCAGCTGTTCAGGCGACTCTTCCTTTCCAATTAGAACCTCTGAGAAAAACTTGAGTTCATACTCAATTGAACCCAGCGTATCCCCCGTGATGAATGGAGTTGTGGTTGCCTCGCCATATCCTGTTATTCCGTCGTCTGTTGTAACGGAAACAAGGAAACCTTCGTAGGATTTGGTCGCACCAAGTGCAATCTTGAAAGGCTTAACCATGGGAAGTTCAAGCTTTGTGTACGAAATCTGCTTGATCATGCCATAGGATGCCATTGGGGTAATAAAATAATTTAGTGGTATGGCACGTGATTTTTATTGCTTTTACTTCTGAGCCTTTTCTGAGAAGTGCCTGAAAGCCTCGTCTATTTTGTAGGAATACTTTTCCAGTACCTTCTGGGCTTCACTCTCCGGAACATGGAATTCCTGCACGATCATCCTCTTTGCCCTGAGTTTCAGTTTCTCGTTGTACCATGACTGCATCTTCATCATGGTGTTTTTGTATGTGTAGCCCAGTTTGATCGCCACGCTGGTTGATATCATGTTAAGAACCATCTTCTGGGCCGTGCCTGATTTCATCCTGGTTGACCCCTGGATTACTTCAGGCCCAGAAAGCATCTCAATGCAAATGTCGCTCACTTCCTTGACCGGCTTGTCCCTGTTGTTGGTGATAGAAACAGCATAGCCATTTACCGACCTTGCATATTTCAGTGCCCCAATGACAAAAGGCGTAGTTCCCGAGGCGGTGATGCCAACCAGGACATCATTGCTATTGAAGTTCCTCTCCTTCAGGGCATTTTCGGCCGCCTCGGAGGAATCCTCAGCACCTTCTACGGATTTCCGGATGGCCTCGTCTCCTCCTGCCATGATATAGTCAAACATGTCCTTGCCGATGCCATAGGTGGGCCTCAGTTCAGCCACATCCTGGACGGCTATTCTCCCACTGGTGCCAGCTCCGGCATAAATTATCTTACCGCCTTT